>JAQVZT010000034.1:6261-13966 GCA_028708055.1 Methanothrix sp. | reverse complement strand
ACGGCGAGCTTCTCATCTGTGCCAAGTGATACGCCTGGCGTCTGTTCACCATCACGTAGGGTTGTATCTAGAAAATGTACTTTACCAAATAAATCGATCCCACGCATTCATGCTCAATCACCCTTTAGCCTCTCAGGCTGTTCTAAGACGGAGATCTTTAATGATTGATAAAGCTATCGAAGGAATGGAGTGGCAAATGAGTGGTGAATGGCATAAAGAATGGAGTGGCAATGAATTGGCAAATGGAGAAAAAGAGAGCATTTCGTTGAATGACGTTCGAAGGGCAACCTTTAAACCGTTGAAACAAGAACGTCTCTGAGAATGGTGGAGGTTTAGGATAGATGAAGTGCAAATCATTGTCTATTTCGATAGCTTTGCTGCTATGCCTGATGATGATGCCAATACTGCTCAGTAATACGGCATTCGCAGGAGTGGGATGCGGCAGCAATTGGATGGGAGATACAACTGGAGATACCGACTTTTATGTCAGCAAGAACCAAAATCAAGCTGCCTCTGGCGCATCGTCGGATGGACAGGCAGTCTCATCCAAACCAGCTCTGGCTCTTGGGCAGGCAGCAAAAGCTAACAAGAATGCGACAATAGAGAGCATAAGCCCGGACAAGCCGGGTCCTCAGATCCCGGGATCGGTTATAGTTTGGACGGCAGCTGCGTCCAATCCAAATAACGAAAAGATGCTCTACAGGTTTCTTCTTACTGGGCCGACGGCAGACGGAGTTGTCAAGGATGAGACCGGCTGGATAGAAGGAAATTCCTGGACATGGACAACCACAGATGCCGATATAGGAGAGAATCAGATTGAAGTGCAGGTGACGCGCGCCGGATCAGCCGGATTCGAAGACCGCCGGTCGCAGAGTTACGTAATAGGCACCGCGAATGCTAATACAGAGACGGTTGCACCATCATCCGCAGAATCCACTGCTGCGCCATCTGGAATCGTATCTGATACGGATACAAGCACTGCAACATCCAACGCAGATGACAGCCATCCCGAATCTAGAACTAGCGCGCCTATTTCAGACCGGCCGAGAATCGCGCCCGATGAGAGGAAGGTCGAAGTGCCGACAACAAGTGGGCCAAATATGCAGATGCCCGATACTAAGCCCATGCCTCTGAATGCCCAGAGTTCCGGTCAGGGTATAGTAGATGCAGCAACCGCATCTCAGCAGCAGACGACTGTTGCTTCAGATGAGCCTAAGTATATGGAAGTGGAGGGCAAGTGGACGATTAAGCTGCAAGATAGTGGCATGACATTAAATCCCCTCACAATCATCCAGACCGATGGAAGCGTCATGGGAATGGGAACGCTCAATGAAAAGAGCAGCAAGATTCAGGTCAGCGCCAAGGGTTCAGTTTCCGAAAACAGCATGGACCTGGATGTCTGGACGGTGGTCTCCGAGTTTGGAAACAAGATCGATGAGCGCATAACCCTCGACCTAGTCAAGGTTGATAGGACGATATCCGGTAGCTATGAGATGTATTCTGGCGAGGATCTGATCGGCCAGGGCAATGCGACCGCCACCAGATTTGCGTCTTAGATGAGTTCCATTAAAGGAGGACCGCAATTGAAGAGCCAGTTGATTGTCTGCATGATACTGATCTTGGCCATTTTCGCCATTCCAGCCCATGCAGGCTGCGGAAAATGGGTAGTTCGAGATAATACCGATTTTCTGAAAGACCCCATCTTTGATGAGGCAATGGAATCCTCCACCGGAAGCAGTGCCACAGTGAATCCTGACGGCTCGCCGAGAGTGAATAGCAGTGCAGAAGAAAAAATCGAAAAGATGGCAAATGACAACGTCGCCGCTGAAAAAAAGGCGCCTTCCATTGACTTGGCAGGAAAGTGGATGGTATCCCTGCAAAACAGGTCAATCGATTTGATATTGATACAGAGTGGCGACCGGCTGCAAGGTTATGGCACACTTCTTGAGAAAGCATCAGATACTCCTGCCACGGCCACTGGCACCATATCCGATGAGGGGATAAGCCTGGACGTGAAGCTGGTCCAGCAGAAGAAGGATTACAGGCTTGACCTGGCTCTCGTCAAGGACGGGCTGCAGGGAAGCTACCAGCTCTACGAGATGGAGACGCTGGAGGAAAACGGCAACGCCACCGCCACCAGATCCTGATTCATGATTTATTTGTGATAAGGCTGGCCGTGCATTATCCGAAAGCTTCGATAGATCTGCTCCAGGAGAATTATCCTCATCATCTGATGGGGAAAGGTCATCATCGAAAAGGATAGACGAAGGTCGGCTCTCTGCAAAGCTTCCTCTGCCAGCCCCAGCGGGCCGCCGATCACAAAGGCAAACTCATTTCTTCCTTCCAGGATCTCTTTTTGCATCCATGCAGCGAGTCCCGGCGAGTCAAGGGCTTTACCCTTTCTGTCCAGGGCGATCACCGGCCCGGTGTGCTGCTTGAGCTTATCGAGAATGGCCTGCGCCTCTTCCTGCATGGCCTTCTTCTCCTCAGCGGGTGTTGCCCCCTCTTTAACATGAGACTCAGATACCTCAATTGCCTCCAGGCGGGCGTATGGACGGAGGCGGCGGGCAAAATCGGCTGCTGCATCTTGCCAGTATCTCTCCCGGAGCCGGCCCACAGCAACGATGCGAATGATCAGGTTTTTGCCTCCACATGCTTGAGATAAAGCTCTCCGGTAGGCGAGACCTTCCAGCCGCCTTCCGCCTGCTCGATGACCAGGGCGCGCTCCAGCATCTGCCGGTGATACAGAGCTTGGGAGGCGGGAAGGGCCAGCCTTGATGCGATCTGGTCCCCATCCTTCATGCCGCCTGCAATGAGGCGGAGCATCTCTCTGCGCAGCGGATGCTGGAGGACCTCCAGGACATAGCGATGGCCATCGGCCCCCTCCCACCACCGGGTTTCAATATTGTTATCGGAAGACATGATTATCAGATCTATGGCCTATGACAAATGAGAACTGGGCATGAAATATAAAAGAAAAGCAGCAAACTCAATCGGTCTTTCCTTCATGAATCTCGCATGTGCCGCTTCCAATCTCGCAGACCCGGCAGACCTCCCGCTCCTCGTCCAGATGGCGGGTAGCGGTAGCCAGTACGCTGGCAGAAGCCAGGTTTCCGGCCAGGAATATAGCGGCAGCAATCTGGTCGTCGGGAATGCCCAGATTTGAGGCGATGCGGATATGCAGCTTCAGACAGTGGCTGCATCTCATGGCTGCCGACACGGCAACCGAGATCAGCTCGATCGTCCTGGCATCCAGAGAGGAGCTTCTTTGGATGGCGTTATTGTGCAGGATCTTGGTGATGAGGATCTCTGGGCTGTCCTGCATGAACTGAAAAACATAGGGGATCTCGCCATAAGCGCCCTCAACAGATTTCAAAATGTCCTCGGCTGCTTTCTCCTTTCCCTTGACCAATATGGCATCCAGCTCATCCTCAAAGCTCATGATCTCTTTTTCTCCCCTGGGGCCCTTCTAGAAGACAAATCCAGTCTCAGAAGCGGGAAGTATTCTTACAAGTATATAGTCTTTCATTCTCGAGGGCCTGATGCTGGCAATCTCCCCCAGCTTTACCCCCTCATCGAAGGTCACGGCCTTTACTGCATCCTTGTAAGCTTCGTAGGGCAGCTTAACCCGCACGCCGTTCAGATTGAGAGCTATGGGTAGAGGCGAATAGGAGAACTCAATATCCGGCACCTGCTCCCGCACGGCATCCATGACCCGGGGCGGCGAGGTGGTGAGAGGGTCCTTGGAGATGGCGGCCCTTGTTTTATCTAATGCCCTACCTACTGCGTCGATGATTCCGTCCAGGGATCCAATCTCCGTGGCCTTTCGGGCCCGGTGAGCCATCCGCCCGACAGAAGAGACATACTCAAAGGCATAAGGCAGGTCTTTGGATTCGACCTCCGGGCCACCAGTAACCACAACTGGAACGCTGATGCTCCGGTAGAGGTTTTCTTTTTTAATGATGCATTCCCGGAAATTGCCGAAGATGAAAACCGCAGCATCGTGCTCATTTATCAGAGCGGTTTCGTACTCATTGATCTGGGCAATCTCGCGACCGACTCCTCTGGCCAGACCGAGCATGTTGGTCTTGGAGCCATGCCTGCGCAGGTACTCGGCTATATCGCAAGCTGTATGGGGCAAATGATGAATGGCCAGCGTCGGCGTCACCACCGCCACCTCAGTTCCGGCCAACGGCGCCCGGACCAGTTCGCCCCTCAGCTCCCTGGCTAGCTGCTGCAATACCGCCAGATCCTCTGAGGGAACCAATATCAGAAGGATGATCTCTGTCTGCGTTACATTTTTTTGCAGAATGTAGCCGCCCAGATCCTCTACAAGCTCCACGACCAGATCGTGCTTGTACAATCCTCCCGTGAACATCACTGGCTCAAGCATTTTCCATCTCCCGGATCTTTGCTTCGATCTCAGATACTATTTCTGCAGTTAGACTCTCTTCTGCAGCTATGAAGAGAAAGCTGTCTTTGGTCATGATGTTGCGCCGATTGCGAAATCCTTCCGGCGCTATTCTCACCAGGGCGTCGGTCAGATCCTGAAGGAACTCGGCCTCGAGGTCTGCAACCATCAGCTCGGATGGCGAGGTATCCGAGGCTATGATCACAATATCCCTGGCCGGCTGCTCCACCCTCTCTCTTCCGTAGTGTTCCCACAGCACCCGGAGCAGATCTGCCATATGCTCTTCATCGTTGATCTTGATCTGATAGCCGCCTGAAACCCGGAGAACGTCGCCCACATTCTTGACGGTCAGCGGCGGAATACCGGTGCGAAGAAGCCCGTATACTGCGAAGTAGGGCTTTTTTATGTCCACATAAACATAAAGCCTGCCTATGGACCGGATGAGACCGAGGTCCTGCAAAATGTCCATGATGAGTTCGCGATATTTCCTGGTCGCAAACTCCTCCTCGCCGTTGACGGCGATCTTGAAGACCTCCATTGGGTCCATCTCATTCCTCCAGCAGCCCCGAAACGAGCAGCGCAGCGCCTACTGCCCCGATGTACTGGGCATTCTTGGGAACTTTCACCTCAACATGGAGAAGCTCCTCCATGGCTTTAGGCAGTCCCTGGATGAGAGAGGTTCCGCCAACCATGATCACCGGCTCTTTAACCTCCACCTCCTGAAGCTGCTGCTCGTAGACCTGCTCCGCCACGGAATGGCAGGCAGCCATGGCCACGTCTTCAGGTTTGCAGCCCAGCGCCAGGCTATTTACCAGGCTCTGCGTACCGAAGACTATGCAGTAGCTGTTCATGGCCACATTCTTGTAGTCGCCTTTGAGCGCCAGTTTGCCCAGCTCAGTGATATCGACGCCCAGCCTCTTTGCAGTCAGCTCCAGAAACCTTCCCGAGGCTCCGGCGCATATTCCGCCCATGGTAAAGCCGCCGGGAATTCCGTCCTGAACTGATATGGCTTTATTATCCATTCCGCCGATATCGATAACTGTGGCCGGACCCTTCTGGGCGTCGGCCAGGAACACAGCTCCTTTGGAGTTAACGGTGATCTCTTCCTGGATCAGCTTGGCGTTGATGTGCTTGCCCACCAAAAAGCGCCCGTAGCCAGTTACTCCGATGGCTGCGACATCCTCTTTGGCGACGCCCGCCATCTTCAGAGCGGCTTCCAGGGCATCCTCTGCGCTCTTCAAGACCTCGTTGGTGGGCACCCAGCCGGTACCTATCACAACATTATCCCGCATGACCACCGACTTGGTTGTGGTAGAGCCGGAATCAATTCCCGCAGTCAGGCCCTTCTGCTTCTCTCGGGCCAGAAGTCCCCTGAACTTGACGGTGGTAACCAGGGCCTCCATCCTGGTAAGAAGCGTCTCAGCAGTCGTCCTCTCTGTAAAAGAGTAGCTCAGGACGGGAATCTTGGAATGCTCATGAATGTATTTTCTGATCTCCGATCGAATGATCGCCGCTTCAGCACACCGGAAACAGGTCATGACGATTACGGCATCAGCCAGATCCGGATTTTGCACAATGCGAACCGCACGGGCCATTGCCAGGTTGAGGTCGCCTGACGATACGGAAACTCCAAAGGTATTCTCCACATTCAGGATATCATCGAGCGATACCTCCGGGTAGACGATCTTTGCTCCTACCGTTTGCGCAGCCCTTTCAATCTCCTGCTGAATGCCGCTGTACTCTGAGCCGCAGGATAGTTGAGCGATGCGAATCATTTGAGGCCCCCCAGGAATTTTTTGATCTTCTGAACAAATGCCCTGGCTTCGGGATCATTTGCGGGATATGATAAGTCGAGCACGGGAATTCCTTTTGTCCTGATGAGAAGCCTCACCAGCTCATTGGTTCGAGAGCAGCCTGCACAGCCAGTCAGCCAACCCGGATCTTCTACGATGATCGCAGCCTCAGCCTCTTCAATTATCGGTCCGATGAGAGACATTCGCCCCCGCACTCCGGAGGGAACATCCACAGCCGCGTAACGCAGCCCCTTCTTGGGCTCCTCGGGCGTGACATTCAAAGGCGGCGAGTCGATCTCGTTTGCTGTGACGAGCTTGCGGACAGCCTCAGGAACCACAAGCGCCTTGTGGCCCATCCTCTCCACGAGGTCGGAGAGGATCATGCTGGTGGGAGGATAAACTATAACTTTAGCCATTGATTTACCTCAGGATAAATCCTCTTTTATTATCTCTTCCAGCCTCTTGATGGCAAGTGGTTTCTTCTCTTCCGGAATTTCTGAAACCTCGCCCTCAGAAGCCAGTGCCCTGGAGATCATAGGGAGCA
Source organism: Methanothrix sp. (assembly GCA_028708055.1). Taxonomy (GTDB): domain Archaea; phylum Halobacteriota; class Methanosarcinia; order Methanotrichales; family Methanotrichaceae; genus Methanothrix. The sequence continues at coordinate 7,218 of JAQVZT010000034.1, read as the reverse complement.
TTTTGGATTCGGACTCAATCATATAAAAGCCAGGCCTTGCTCCGCCGCCTCTGCGGCCTCGACAGCGTCTGGGATCACCAGGCGGAAACCCCCGGTCTTTTATGAATATGCCGGCAGGGTCAAGAGCCCTGATCTCTTTTATGAGAGCATTTATAACATCCTCTTCGCCGTTTATGACAACCCCAAAGCAGGTCTCCTTGACGGTGACATCATACTTGGAACCATAAATCTTCATGGCAATATCTGAAGGAAGGACATTCGACTCAGAGGATGTTATCACATATTTAGTGATCAGCATCATCTCACCTCCTTGATGTAGATCGTCTCCCCTTCAGAGACATCTTTCAGCTTCTCGGGTTCAAGAACCCGCCCAATGAGGTTTGTCGCCTCGAACTTCTCCCCTGACGGGCCATATCGCTTATCTTGCACGAGCTTTACTCCCACCAGGCCGATCTTCTTGGAAACCTGGTTTGAGACGGCAATCGAACCTGCGGGAACGGGGCCGGATGGCTTATTTTCCGGCAGCAGTTCCTTCAGGTTGACAGCTTCAATCTCCGGCTTGAAGAGCAGGGTATTCTCATAGACAAAATATACCGGCAATGGGCCTACCGGCCGCTCTTTGAGGCCTGTGACGTGGCGGAAGTAGTCCAGAGTCTTGGGCGCCAGATCGTCATAGAGCTGAACCGAAACCAATCGAGATGCCGGAATGGAAAGAATACGCACCTTTTGGCCCTTCAGGATGGACATCGTCTCTGCCGGCTCCTGCTTTACCACAACCGCATCCTCGCCCTCATGTCCTTCTACTTCTACCTCGATCTTTCGCTCCTGCATCTCTGCCAGAGCATCTTTGAGGCTGCTGCCCATGAGCATGATTCGCTTGGGAGATACGCGGACTGTTATCAACTGGCCGGGCCTGGCCAGCTTGATCATATCCATTCCGGCTGTGATCCTTGCCAC
>JAQVZT010000034.1:0-6161 GCA_028708055.1 Methanothrix sp. | reverse complement strand
GAGGCCCATCTGACTGTAGACTTTGATATTGTTTCTATGTTTTCGTGCCAGATCCTCTGCAGGTCATTATCGATCAGCTCGATTCTCAGTTTGCCCCTGGTAGTATTAAGCCAGTAGGAATTGGTCTGCTGGCTCTTCTCGCCGCGGCCTTTGACAATTCCTATTATCGCCCCATTCGCAGGATGGGCGCTGGCTTTGCCCAGGGCATCGGCAAGTCGCGCCCCAGGCATCAGCTCGATCTCTCTGCCATCTACGAAGACTCTCAAATTAACTCCCCAGCATCTCCTTCTCTTCCTCTTCCGTGATCTTGGCTAAGACATCGCTGGGAAGACCGGTGAAGATCGCCTGGCCGTCGCGCATAAGCATAGCCCGGTCGCAGACGTTTTTCACAAAGTCCATATCATGGCTGACAATGACGAACGTCTCTCCCAGCTCCTGGCGAGCATTAAGGATAGACTTTGTTACCTCGATCTTGGTAATAGCATCCATAGTGCCCGTGGGCTCATCCAGGATGACTATTCTCGGCTCTTTTATTAATACCTGCGCCATGGCCACACGATGCCTCTCTCCCTCTGATAGCTCATCCGGCATCTTGGACAGGACTGCTTCCGCTTGCTCCTCTGAGAATCCCACCGTCTCCAGGGTGTGAATGGCCTTTCTCTCCGCGAGTTCGAAGGGAAGGGAGAGGCCAATGGCTTCAGTCAGGTTCTCGATAACGCTTCGGGATGGATAGAGAGTATACTCCTGATGGAGAATGCCGATGTATTTGGTTGCCCGACCGCGACCGTTCGATCCGAGGACCGCCATGTCCACCCATTCGTCTCCAACCCGCACGTAGATGCTGCCGTCGGTAGGTGTGATTATTCCGCTTACCATCTTGGAGAGTGTGGTTTTGCCGCCGCCGGAGACGCCAACCAGGCCGAATATTTCGCCTTCCTTGACCTCCAGGCTGACTCTGTCCACCGCCTTGACCACACCCCGGTCTATGCTGATGTACCTCTTGGACAGGCTACTGGCTTTGATTATCGGCTCTCCCATTTCCACGTCCTCTCTCTTGCCGAGAGTTCCGGCCATTGCCAGGAACATGGCAGCGATATCCTTGGGTTTGCCTTCTGCTTTGATCTCTCCGCCATCCAATAGAATTGCTCTATCGGTCAGCTCGATCATCACATCTTCCCAGTGGCTGGTGATGATCAGAGTCATATTGAAATCTCGAACAGCCCGCTTGATTGACTCGTGAACGACCTTTGCCGTTCCCGGATCGAGCGTCCCCGTGGGCTCGTCAGCCAGAAGGACCATAGGAGACTTGGCCAGCTGTCGGGCTAAGACCACGCGCTGTTTCTCGCCTCCGGACAGCTCCCTGGCCACATGCATGAGCCTGTGAGAGAGGTTTACCTCGTCCAGCAGGTCGGCAGCGCGGTGAACGCTCATCGACTCGCCCCGCTCCTCCACGGCACGCATGACATTCGTTATCACGCGCTCATCGCCATAGAGGGCAAAGGTCCTCTGCAGCATAATTGCAATGCGGCTTACAATATCGCGCCGGAGAGGATCGTTTATATCCAATGTAACAAAATCAGCATCGAATGGCTTAAGAACTCCGCCGCATTTACATTTTTCTCCGGCATGGCCAGGCAATTCTACGTGACGGCATTTCTCGCATCTGGCCACATGGAATATAACGCTTCCACTCATGCCGGGAAATGACTCCACGCCGCGCAAAACATGCATCAGGACGCTCTTGCCGCAGCCGCTTCTGCCCAGGATTCCCACCGATTCGCCCTCACCTATAACCAGATTTATATTGTGGAGAGCTACAACATCACCAAATCGAACTGTCAGATCCCGTATCTCGATAAAAGGTGCCAAATATATCATGCCCCATGATTCTCACTGTAGTGTAAGGTTGATCTGCTAGCAATCCTGGCATGATGCTACTTAAGTTTATCCGAAGCTTAGAATGTGGCCATCCGATAACGATTGTTAAAGCCTTCTCATTAAAAAGATCAAGGCGGTTTCACTTTGTCATGAATCTTCTTAAAAAATATTTCGATAAAATGGCCCAAAGCGAGGATAGATTTTAAAATCGATGCCAGATATAACAGAGCTAATTGAAGGTATTATCTATGGAAACCCTGCAAGCAATAAAGACTCGCCGGAGCATAAGAAGGTTTTTGGACAAGCCGGTCTCGCGAGAGATGGCCAGAGATCTCCTGGAGGCTGCTATGTTTGCGCCTTCTGCTGGAAACGAGCAGCCCTGGCAGTTCGTGTTACTGGATGAACGCAAGCTTCTCGATGAGGTGCCCAGGCTCTGCGCCACTGCATCGATGTGCCGGCAGGCACCTATGGCGATATTGGTCTGCGGCGACTCTTCTCAGGAGAAGTATCCCAACTTCTGGGTGCAGGACTGCTCAGCAGCAACGGAAAATATCCTCCTTGCCGCCCATGACAGGGGGCTGGGAGCCGTCTGGGTTGGAATTTATCCTTTGAAAGACCGCATAGAGGCCTTTCGAAAGTTCCTTGGCCTGCCAGAGGAGATAACTCCGGTCTGCCTGGTGGCCATTGGATACCCAAATGAGTCTCCAGCAGCGCCCAGGAGATACAGGGAAGAGCGGGTCCATTTCAACGGATGGTAGAGAAAGCTGATCGGATGAGGGAAAAGAGGAGATAAGGATAGGATCGGGGCTTTTTCAAGCCCATCCCCTAGCCCATCACCTCATTGGCGGATATTCTTTTTTCAGGGCAAATCGTCCCCATAGTCACCTGAGGATTCAGAATTGATCGACTGCGGCTCGTCGATTCCGCAACTGGGGCAGAAGAGCCATTCTGCAGACGTATCCTGCTGTGTGCAGTTGAGGCCAAAGCATGCCGGAGGCTGCCATGTTAAATCGCCTAACGAACTGGCTTTGCCTTCAATATATACGCTGCGGGAGACATCTTCAAAGGCGGAGCTGGTGCCGTTTAGATATTGAGCTTCGATATGAGCCTGGTTGATGAATGTTCCGCCATAGCTCGCTCTGGCCAGATAGTCGATGCTCTTCGTCTTGCCCGGTTTGAGGTCGATGATGTTCCAGCTTATCCGGCGGGGGCTATAATCTGAGGGCGTCGGTGTGCTGTTCTGGAACACCATTCCAGTGGGCAGCTCATCGGTAATGGTAGCAACCATTTCTTCATTATCACGATTATTGAGAGTGATGCGGTAATGGACAAGCGTCTTGTCCCTGGAATCCACAAATGCCTCTTTTGTAGCTCTGAGCTGAGTCGGGCAGCAGCCCAGCCAGTCCTGCTGCAGTGATGAATAATTCTCGGCGATCACCCACCGATCACTGTATCCACCCATTGCTTGCACGCGGTTAATAAAGTTGTCCCGGTCCTCAGTGATCTGAACCTTCAACTCGATCTCGTTAGTAGTGCCAATGGTCATATTGAGCAGCGACCATTGCAGAACGTTGGGAGATATTTGCATGGGCCTGGCTGAGGAATAGACATACTCCGTTCCAGATGGCAGCATATCTTGAACATAGACCGGCCCCAGTTCCTGGTTGCCATCATTGGTGACGGTTATGAGGTAGTTGATGTCGCTGCCCCCTGCAGGATCACGCTTGCCGACCTTGGTAACGCTAAGATGTGGTCCGTCGAATCGAGCGACTCCTACGATATTGACATTGCGGGTCAATCTATACTGGCCTGCATATTCATCATAGCTTTCGACCCTGTCACTGTTATTATTTGCAGGACCTTCATATGCGGCCTGGAATTGTGCCCGGCCTTTGAACTCGGCTTCGGTCTTCATCTGGTTGAGGCCGCTGGCAATGGTACTCTTATTGAGGAAATCCGCCCCGGAATACTCTTCGCTGATGAAACCGGCGGGAGAGCTGCTGGTTGAGCCCTTGACCGATGGCTTGCCCGATCTGGACCACATGCCTTCGTTCCATTTCATGTTAAGGTTAGCCCTGACACGGGGGGTGTAGTTGAAGCTCACGGGCGCAAAGGAGGCCTTCAAGTCCTTAGCCATGTAGCTGCCTCCAGATCTTATCTCGTCCTCGGCCTGATAATTGCCTGTTCCCGATTCGTAGCTCCTCTGGTTCTCTTTAATGCGCTTGTCGGAAGATACGTAGCCCGTGCCGTTCACAGAGCGGCTTGATATGACACTCTTGCCATACTCATCATATTTGGTAATGACCTTGAAGCTACCCAAATAATTCTCATCTGTTTCATAATCGGGCGTTTTTCTGGAAAATACCGTGTCACCTAATTTAGAGCTCTTAAGCTCGCCGATATGTCCCGACCCTTCGAATGCGGTCTCGGATATGATAGTTGAGCCGTTTTTATCCAGGTGCAGAGAGCCGTTGCGGTCGATGCTACTGGCATACATGTAACGTTCATTGGTGGTAGAACCGGTAATGCGGTTCTTGGTTACGACGGCTTCCGACCATTTGGAGTTGTATCCTATTTGCCTTCCACCAGGCAGGGCAAATGAGGATGGCCGATAGCGCTCGCGAAGGCTGGTATCGACCTTTATGCTGCTGTTGTTGGTGCGAAGGCTGATCTCCTGCTCGCGGGCGTAGCTACCGCTTCCATGACCCTGGATGCTGACCTCTGTTCCCAGGGCATCGAGCAGTCCAATGGTGGAAGAGCTGGAATCATTGTCCCATAAATCAAGGTAACGAGCATCGATCCTGACGTAATTGGTCAGCCTCTTGGGGTCGCGGGCTGTGGAGAACTTTTGGCTCATTTGCATATAGCCCTGCCCAGAGACTGACTGGCTGCTCAGGAAGCTATAATCTTTCAGGCTCCTGTTGATTCTGACATAGAGCTGAATGGTTCGGATGCTCCCGGCGGGGAGCTGGCCGATATTCCAGGCCAGGACGCTGCCGTTATTGAAGTTCGGCTGAGGGGTAGCGTCCAGGTATTCTACGTCGGGCAGGATATCGGTGACCCTGGCTTCGGTGGCGTCGATGGCCAGTTCATTTCCATAGGTTATGGTGTAATTGACGGTATCCCCGCGCATGTACATCTCTTTATCGGCTTTCTTGCGCACGAAAAGAGAATGAATTACCGGCGTCTGCAAGACCTGGAACTGGCCCTGACTCAGATCGGAATCAATTTTGTAGTTGTTGTAGACCCAATCAAACTCTGGATGCTCGGGTACGGCAGGCAGGCTCACCGAGAATTCTATCTCACCGGAGCCTTCCGGCGAGAGGGTTTGAGTGCCGAGGCTGCTGGCATTCCAGTACAGGTAAGTTCCCTGGTCGTCCTGCCAGATCCGGCTGGGTTTCGGGTTGGCGCTCTCGGGATTGAATATGAGGCTCTTGTCCACACAGTCGGTCACGGTGACGTTGCCGGCATCGGTTGATCCGCCGTTGCGGTAGCTTATGGTGTAGTTTAGCGTCCCGCCGGGGCGAATGAGCTGATCGGATGCCCTCTTCTCAATAAAAAGCAATGGTGCGGCATTGCTCACCGCAGTCATGGCTGATGCATGGGTGGCGACGCCGTCCGGGCTGGATATCTGGACGGAGCTGGTAAGCATCGAATCGTCGGGCAGGGTGGAAGCGGCGCGGAGGATGGCCCGGATGGTTCCGGAGCCTTCCCGGTCCAGGTCGCCCAGGGTCCAGAGGCTATCTGTGCCCGTGTCCGGGCCGGGAATAGCGGAGACAAAGGTCAGGTTCGGATCCCAATCGGCTTTCACAGCGGTTTGCAGAGCATAGCCGCCGGCGTTGAGGTAGCTTACGGTGTAGTTAAGAAGTCCGTCCGGTCGCACCGGGTCCGGGTTATCGGCCAGAGTGATCTTGAAGCTGGCCGGCTTGGGGATGAGCATGAGGCTGCCTTCAGAGTTTTTAGTGTAGTGCTGCTCCTCCGGGTCTTCTCCTGCGGTGTCGGTCCAGTTCAATGTGGCCAGCCATTTAAGGGAGTCGTTGGCCTGCACCTTGGTATCGATTCTGGCCTGATAACTGAGCTGTATTTTATTATCATCTTCCCATGATTTATTTACCTGAGAAAAATGCCAGACCGGGCCATCCAGGAGGACGCCGTCCTCCGGCCCGTTTACTATCTTTATGGTGCCGGGCAGATAGATCAGGCCTTGGGGCAGGCTCTCGGAAAGCTCAACATCGCAGGCATCGGCTTTGCTCATAAAGGAATGGCGCACGAACAGATTGCAA
>JAQVZT010000351.1 GCA_028708055.1 Methanothrix sp. | reverse complement strand
GTGAAGATGACGTTTCCGGTCTCAGGCCGGATGCTGCCTATCTTTGTCAGCACCTCGGAAGCTCCCAGGTCACGGGCCACCAGCATGGCAGCTGTCCGGCTGTCGCAAAGGCCGGCCATGAGGGCTACCTTCTCCTCCACCCGTGCCTGGAAATCCTCAGGTGTTATCTGATCTGCCACCTGCCGGTAAATCTCCTCAACCAGATCATCCATATCCAATCATCCCTGAGCATGGTAGCGTTTTTCCAGATACTTCAGGTAAGGGGCATTGCAGGACGACAGGAATGCGCCGCAGACCTCAGCGGGGTCGCCGTCTGCAGTAATTGCTCCGCTCTCAATGAGCATCGCCCGGTGCGAGATCTCCTTGACGAACTCAACATGGTGGCTGACCAGGATTATGGTGGTTCCAAGCTCGGCGTTGATCTTCTTGATGGCATTGGATACCTCGCGCATGGTGATGGGGTCAATATCACCGAATGGCTCATCCAGAATCAGGATCTTGGGCCTGGCTGCGAGAATGATGGCTAAAGACGCCCTGACCAGCTCCCCGCCGCTCAGCTGCGCCGGCAGCTTCCACATTGCTTCTCTGTCAAGAGATATCAGATCGAAGATCGGCTCGGCAAACTTGCGGGCCTCTGTCGTGGGAAAACGGGGAAATAGCTCTTTAAAGATGTCTCTGTTCAGCCCCAGTGCTTCGAGGGCGGCTTTTGCATCCTCCTCTGACATATCCGTCATTGCGTAGATGATATCCAGCACCTTGTCGCTTATTCCCATCTCCTCAGCTACAGCCCGGGCTTGGTCGATCACATCATTGCCCTTTATTCCCATTTTATAGGCGATCTGATCGAGGATGGTCTCACCGGCATAGAGAGCAAACTCCTGGTACATGATGCCCAGAGATCGCCGGACATTCATTCTCTCCGGTGAGTAGACGACTATGTCCACCCATTTGCCGTCATAGCGATAGCAAACGCAGCCTTCGTCCGGCAGCCGAACTCCCTGCATGATCTTGAGGAGAGTGGTCTTGCCTCCACCGCTGTTGCCGATGATGGACGTGATCTCGTGCTCGTTTATGTCGAAGTTGAGGTTCTCCATCTTGAGGACATTCAGCACCTCTCCTGTGCAGATCTGGCATCCTCTCTTGGACAGTTCCCTGACTTTGATTAGCGGCCTGCTGTCGGGCCAGGAGGCCAGGGGCTCCATCTTTCCTATCCCTGCCATGAAGCGGTCCAGGATCTCGCCCGGCTTTCCCTCAGCCACGATCTTTCCCTTATCCAGCCAGATCAACCTGTCAGCCAGGTACTCATGAATCTCGGGAAGATGGGAGACCACGATGGTGGTGAGATTCAGTTCTCGGTTCACATTCTTGATGGCGTCCAGCACCTCTTGCTTGGTGGCAGGACATGCCATGGTGGCCGGTTCGTCCAGGAGCAGTATCTTCGGCTTTTTGGCCAGCTGCCTGGCGATAAGCAGCCTCTGTTTCTCCCCACCGCTTAGGATGGTAGCGAGGTGCTGCGCCTTTTCGGCCAGGCCAACCAGACGCAGGTAAGACATGGCCTCCTCGTACAGCTCATCGTAGTCGACGTCCTCGGGAATGGGCAGAGCCTCATATCCGGTCCTCCTCGCTTTGACCCTTCGCACCACGTTTTTAAGGGCGGTCTCCGTCCAGAGAGCGAAGTCTCTCTGCAAATGAATGGCAGTCACTGCCATCTGCTGCCTTTTTTCCTCATCGCCTGCATCGGGTGTGATGGTCAGGTTATCCAGGACTATCCTGCCGGAATCAAAGTCCTCCATGCCCCTCAGGATCTTCATGAGAGTGCTCTTGCCGCCACCGCTCTTTCCCACAAGTCCCAAAATCTCGCCCGGCCTGACGGCAAAGCTAACATCATCAAGTGCTACAACATCTCTGTCCTTCAGTCTATATCTCTTGGACAGATGTTCTATCTGGAGCAAAACAAAAACCTCCTACCTAACTTTTGTTCCAATTTTCACAGATTCGCGAGGCTGGAGCAGCACCGCCTTTCCATCTACATCCGCTGCCAGGAGCATGGCCTGCGAATCCACACCAAAGAGCTTGGTCGGCTTGAGATTGGTCAGGACCACCACCTGGGTTCCCACCAGATCATCAGGCGAGTAGGCACCGGCGATGCCTGCCACCACCTGACGAACCTCGCCACCGATATCGACCTGAAGCTTGATCAGCTTCTTTGAGCCTTTGATTGGTCCTGCCTCTTTGATCTCGCCGATGCGCAGGTCCAGCGAGCCAAACTGCTCAAATGAGATCTCAGCTTTCTTGTCAGCAGAAATATCTGCTGCTTTGCCCTTTGATTCCGCCTCTTCCATTCTCTTTTTAAAGATCTCGTCCAGTTCCTTGACGAATTTTTCCTCCATGCGGGTGAACAGGATCTCGGGAGTGCCCAGCAGTTGGCCCTCAGCCAGTGGCTTTAGAGCCTCAGTGAAGCTCTTTTCTGCCACCGATCCCTCCAGGCCGAGCTGCTTTCCAGCGGACTCCATCTTTGCGGGCATCACCGGCTGCATTAAGATGACCAGCGCTTTAGCTATCTGCAGACAGCTTCTCAAAACAGCGCCCGCAGCAGCTTTATCGCTCTTGGCCAGCTTCCAGGGCTCATGGCTCTGGAAGTAGATATTTCCGTAGTCTGCAAGAGCCATCACGTTGTCGATGGCTTTTTTAAATTCGTACTCTTCCAGGCCGGATACAACTTCGTTCAGGGTCTGTTCTATCCTGGTCATGACCTCTGGGTCGATCTCGCCCTGCGGAACCCGGCCGTCGAAGTTCTTGACAGTGAACGTCAGGGCGCGGTTAATGAAGTTTCCAAGCGCACCCACTAGCTCGGTGTTCACCTTATCGGCAAAGATCTTCCAGGCAAAGTTGACCTCCTTGTTATGAGCTGTGTAGCTGGCCAGGTAATAGCGCAGCAGGTCTGGATGAAGTCCCTTCTCCAGATAATCATCCTTAACCCAGATCACATTGCCCCGCGATTTGGAAAATTTCTTGTCGTCTATCTTCAGCATGCCGCTGGCAACAACTGCCGAGGGCAGGGTGTAGCCAGCTCCCTTGAGCATGGCCGGCCAGAAGATGCAATGGTGGTAGACGATATCTCCTCCGATAAAATGAACGATCCTGGCGTCACTCTTCCAGTAGGCCTGCCAGTCCACGCCGTTTTTGGCACACCACTCCTCGGTGAAGGCAATGTAGCCGATGGGCGCGTCCACCCAGACGTAGACCACCAGATCATCGTGTCCCGGAAACTTAACTCCCCAGGCCATATTGCGGGTTATGCACCAGTCCTTCAGCTCCTGTGAAACCCACTCCCTGGCGTAATTGCGGGCTG
>JAQVZT010000350.1 GCA_028708055.1 Methanothrix sp. | reverse complement strand
TACACAGGTTTATTGGGGGGGAGTCTCCTGAAATCTTTTTAGAGATCCCTCCCTACCGCATGCCGAACTTACTTTCGCTCTTCAAGAAGACCTTCATTCGCATTCGAGAATTCTTGAAAGAGGCTGTGCCTTACATTGCATTAGGCATGATAGTGATGAACTTCTTTTTCCTCTCCGGCTTAATGCACCTCATAGGGGAGACAATGCGACCGGTTGTGTCCGGACTTTTGGGGTTGCCAAGCGAAGCCGCTACGGCGTTGATCATCGGTTTCTTGAGAAAAGATGTAGGGATCGGCATGTTCGCGCCTCTGGATATGACCGCAGCGCAATTGGTAATTGCATCTGTGGTGCTGGCACTGTATTTTCCTTGCGTGGCCACATTTATGGTGATGCTAAAGGAGCTGGGCGTTCTCGGAACACTTAAATCTGTAGCATTGAGGCTGGTGGCGGCGCTCTTAGTAGGAACAACATTGCACCTCCTTTTGGCCTGAGGCCAGGCAATTGGCAGCATAAGTCTCTGGTAACAGCCTAACCGTACAAAAAATTTATAGGCAAGTAAAGGAGATTATGCTGTGTGAGTTCCGAACAATTTAAATAATGAAAAAAATCTGTCGATATCAAATACTTGTGAGGGAATATGAAAGCCGACTATTTGCTATTTCGGATTGCGATAGCCACACTCCTCCTTTGCAGCATATCATTGGCGGGATTGGACCAGTCCGGAAATTCTGGCGCAGAGAATCTGACTATTTCCGAATTCGACGCCCTGGTTCCTGCTGGCAATTTACAAAGCGCCTTTGTTGACACCGGCGCACCGCAGGCAACTTCTGGTGAAGCAGGAACAGAGATTGCCGCTTACACTGAGCAGGCCCCTCCTATTGCAGATATGAAGACGCTGATGCCCTCGGCAGTCCTTACGAATCCGCCCAGGTATATGTATTACAACGGAGACTATCTGGCCTGGAATGATTTTACCAATACATTTCCTGCCAATAATCCGGGCTTGTGGATAGAGAGAGCTGTTAGCTGGACGCTATATGCCACACTGCCTTTGGGTGGATGGACGCGAGAGCTGATCTATGTGCCGCAGGCGTCTCCCGTCACCATGTACGAGATCTATCCCAGCGGATATGTTATGGGATACAGCCTGGGATTGGTGCAGAGCGGATACTACTATATATGGTATTATGCCGATCTGCCCGGCCGGCACAGAAACCTGTTTGCTACCAACAACGGATACAGCAATGCAGTCATAATCGATGTCTATTCATCCACAATTCGACCTGTTCCCAGGCCAACTCCTGATCCCAGGAGAGAATGCGAGGCAAGGAGTTCCGATACACAAACGTGCGAATGGCTTGACGGAAGGTGCCAGTGCTATATGAAGCCGGCTCCCAATCCAGTGGCGGAATGCGAGGCTAGAAGTTCCGATACACAAACGTGCGAATGGCTTGACGGAAGGTGCCAGTGCTACATGAAGCCAGCCCCCAATCCAGTAGCGGAGTGCGAGGATAATCCCCTTTGTGATTATGTCGACGGTCAGTGCCTCTGCCGTGGTCTAAATCCTGAGCCTATGCCGGGACCTGTACCAAATCCAAATCCCGAGCCGGAGCCATTTAATCCTGCGCCAAATCCGACAGCAGATTGCCCGGATGGATGCTATTATGCGAATGGCGGATGCAACTGCATGGGACTGGGAGGCGGAAACGATTACAGCAATAATGGAGGCGGCGACTCAGATACTGATTATGCCGGCTGAGGCTGTAATCCATCTCACTTTTACAATCCTTTTTATAGAACTGATTGAACCTTCCATTTGATGGAATTTCCTTTTACCTTGACATTTCCGTTTTTCTCAAGAATTCTGGCCAGATCTGCGGCATATTCCTGAAAGTCTGCAATTATGAGGTTACCGCTATTATCGAATTCCTTTGCACATTTTTCAGTGAACTCATCCATGCTCATTCTTCCGGAAGACGGCCGATTGGCCAATTCATTTAAGAGCGATCCTAAGACGGAAATCTTGGTGCATTCTGCAGGAAATCTATCAAAAAAACCGGCATCAAAATCACCCTTCAAGGCAAGAATGGTGGAGAATTCATCGATAAAGACCCCTACCTCTTTTTGTGCGGAAATGATAACTGTCTGTTTTACCAGAGGATGATCTCTTTCCAATCCCAATTCTTTCAGATTCCTTGTGGCGCGTATTAGAGGATCATCGAGGCGACCCGCAATCTCTTCCCCGATTTCTATCTCATTTCGATGAAGAATGCTCATGGCTTCATAATAAGATTGCTCGTCATCTGAAGCTTTTAGGAAAATCTGGCTGACTATGTTCTTGTCATTCTCATCCAGAGCCCTAAAATTACCAGAGACTTTACTGAGGATCTCAGCCATTTGACTTTTTTCATTCTCCCTCAAGGGATTGTATTCCTTGAAAAATAGATCTTTAAATTTATCAGGTTCAGGCCTCAGGTCAAGAACTGATTTTAAAATGTTTAGCAACTGCTCGATTTTCTGGGTATCCTTCAGCACTTCCTTGAGTTCGGAAAATTTACCATCTAGACAATCCGTTTTAAAGTGATCAATTTTAAAATTAATGCGCGTATCGTATTTAATTTTAGCCTTGCTCAGATCGGTTATGAGCTTTTTTGCCATATCCTCTCCGTAATCTCCCAGCTTAATCATGTTTGATGGTAGGAATAGGTCCTTTTTAAGGCATTTCCTCGGGGTGGGTTCTTATCTAAAGAGATATTATTTTTATTATTATTTAAATATGGTACAATTTAGATCCATCCTCCTGTGGGGGTGGCGGCCAGGCGGGCCCGGTGCCCGGCAGCCGCCGCACGCTCACGGGCGCGGGAGCCATGCGCGGACGGGGGCGGCGCGATCGGACCGGCCCGGATATGCCATGGAGCCCAGGTGGCCGGAGATGCCGTTGGCGTGATAAGAGGCCCTTGGGATTGATCATGCCGATATTTCGGGAGGGAGGCAAGAATTGCCCAAGTGTCATTTAGTGTCACAGATTCCTTCAAGGTTTCCAGATCTTCAAATCCGCAACTCTCTTAAAATCGGCGTCGTTGGTTGCCAGATTTGTCAATCCATTTCGTCTCATAATTGCAAGATGGACGGAATCCATAGCTAATAAACGATATTTCATTGATAGATTCACAAACTCCGGAAAAATCTGCCCATCTATTATCATGATATTAATATTATTTATAATATCCATCTCGTCCCAGACATCACATAGCTCGCTTATGATTTCAGGTCTCTGCTTGAATAGGCTATTAGCAGCTTTGGCCTGGACCCCGAACTTATCCACGATCTCAGATATCATCAGCTTATGAAAGACCTCATTT
>JAQVZT010000349.1 GCA_028708055.1 Methanothrix sp. | reverse complement strand
CCCCAGAGCATATACCCGAGGTGCCAACCTCTGAGACAAACCCTCTCCGGCCCATGTCCCCTTATGCCGTAAGCAAAGTTTATGGCGATTTTCTGATGAGGAATTACTGGTACTCTTACGGAGTCAAGACAGTAATCTCCAGAGCGTTCAACCATGAAGGAGCAGGCAGAGGCAACATGTTCGTGACCTCAGTTGCCACTGCTCAGACGATGAAGTTCAAGTTAAGGGAGCAGGAAGCCATAGCCATTGGAAACGTCAACGCTTTTCGCGACTGGAGCCATGTGGATGATGTGATAGACGGCTATATCATCCTGGCTCGGAAGGGCAAGTACGGAGATGTTTACAACCAGGGGTCCATGAGGACCAACTCCGTGATGAGCTACCTGCTAATGAGCCTTGAGGAAGCTGGTTATCCTGTGAGCAAGATCGAGACCCTCAAGGGAGAGAAAGCTATTGCAGAACCGAACGAGCCGGACAATTCGCCCATCTTCGGCCTCGATTTCGAAAAGACAAAAGTTGATGGCATGATGCTGCGAGGAGATCTCGAGTTCACGATCGAGGACAAAGGAGTGAAAGCGCAATCTGGTGACAGAGAGATACAAATCATCTTCAATCCGGAGAGATTCCGGCCGGCTGAAGTTCCCATACTGCTTTCAGACACAAAGAAGATCGAAGAGCTGGGCTTCAGGAAAAAGCATACTGTGAGAGACATCATCAGAGATCAGCTAGATCACTATCTGGCCGAGAAGGAACGCAAGGGGTGCTATTGAAAGCAGCTATCTTCCTGGATTACATCGGAGCTATCGGAGGTGGCGAGCGGGTGGCACTGATGCTGGCCCGAGCTCTGCCCGCGGATATCATAACCACTGATGTCAGCTCGGACGCTGTGAAAAGGCTGGGATACGAGGACATCCGGATAAGAAGCCTTGGCGAGACTGTAAAACTTCCGCCATTCAAGCAGATCTCGGCGTCGCTTTTATTTGCAGCATGCGACTTTTCCCAGGAATATGATTTTTTTATATTTTCGGGAAATTGGTCACATTACGCAGCGCGAAAACATCATCCCAACCTGTGGTACTGCTACACTCCGGTGAGAGCATTTTACGATCTGAAAGAAGCTTTGATCGCCAGGCAGCCAAACGCAGTCATGGGAATTCTCGCAGCTTCATGGATAAGAGCGCATAGCTGGTTTGATCAGCGCTCAGTGAAAAATCTGGACCAGGTCGTCGCGATCAGCAAGACCGTGCAGCGACGCATTGAGGATTTTCACGGCAGATCCTCTCAGGTGATCTACCCCCCGGTGGATACGAGGAGGTTCCAATTCAAGGAGTACGGGGACTTCTGGCTATCTGTGAACAGGATCTATCCCGAGAAGAGGATCGATCTGCAGTTTGAGGTCTTCAGAGAGCTGCCTGAGGAGAGGCTGGTCGTCGTCGGAGGATACGCGGAGGGCGATCATGCTGCCAAATACCATGAAAAGCTGGTTAAGAACATCCCAGACAATGTCGATATGCTTGGCTCAGTCTCTGAAGAGGAGCTATTGGCTCTGTATGAAAGGTGCAGGGGACTGATATGCACCGCACAGGATGAGGACTTTGGCTTAACGCCCCTGGAAGCCATGGCCAGCGGTAAGCCTGTGGTGGCAGTAAATGAGGGCGGCTTCAGGGAGACAGTGGTTCAGGGCAAGACGGGGCTGCTCGTGAGAGCAGATCGAGATGAACTGGTGAGGGCGATAAGAGAGGTCTCCAAAGATCCACAGCGGTATGAAGAAGCGTGCAGGAAGCGTGCAACGGAGTTCGATTCTTTGATATTTATAGAAAAGATAAATAGATTGATACGAGCATGATTATTATTAACATAAATGTGCCTTTACATTCCTATTCTTGCTTTGATGTGAGAAATATCAACCTCAATCTTGGCCAACTTCTCATCAAGATAAGACTTCAGGTCGACATGGGATTCCTGCAAATCTGCGGCATTCCGTTCCCCTGCCCTCTTCATTTCAGAAATTTGGGATTCTGATGAGGTTCTGATTTCATCGACAATATCGAGTCGAACATTCTCCAGCTTGTCGAGCATTTGGTCCTGCTTGTCGAGCATTTGGTCCTGCTTGCCGAGCATTTGGTCCTGCTTGCCGAGCATTTGGTCCTGCTTGTCGAGCATTTGGTCCTGCTTCTCCAACATGGTCTCCTGCAGCTTTTCTATCCTCAGAATTGATTCAATGCCCTTGCTGACCTGCAGAGACTGAAATCGGAAAGAGAATTTTGATAAGCTTTCTACTCGATCTTGGTAATCCTCAAAGGCTATCTCGGCAACCTCAGCGGCTTTGGGGTGCTGGGTTTTTGCGACCCCCAGGAATTCGGAAACCTGGTTCTCGTCCCCTTCTACAAGAATCTGCACTGCCTGTTGGCCGTTTGATTTCGTATTTCGCGCCGAAAAGCCCTTTAAGCCAAGATTATCCGCATTGCTAAGCAGAAAATAGCGATATCCTACATTGTGGACCTTTGCGCCATGTATCATGATCTTGAGCTTCATCCGATGACAAGATCTGCGTTATTAATATTAAAGGTTAATTCATGGGCATGAGACCGAGTGCAAAGGTTTATTATCACTATGCAGGATAGAGGAGGCTTATATCTCTCAGTGACGTTCAAAGCCAAAAAATGATTGCAAGGTGTAAAAGTTGCTAACTGCAAATCACATTCAAGAGCTTTATGGATATAGTGATCTAATTCTTCGCATCGCATGGAGCGATTTCAAGCTGCGCTATAAAAATTCCGCGCTGGGCTTCTTCTGGTCGCTGTTAGACCCGCTCCTTATGCTCCTCGTCCTTTATGTCGTATTTACAAACCTCATGCGCATTCAGGTAGAATACTATCAGCTCTTTTTGCTCCTCGGGATCATCCTCTGGAATTTTCTGGACAGAGGGACATCCTTGAGCATCTGGGGCATTGTGGGAAAGCCAAGCATGGTGCAAAAGGTTTACTTTCCGCGCGACATTCTCGTTATATCCACCTGCATTATGGCGCTCATGATGACTGTGCTGGAGTTTTTGGTATTCGTAATATTCATGGCGGTCTTCAAAGTTGTGCCAGGGATGACTGTAGCCTATTTCCCGCTCATATTCATATTCCAGTTTCTCATAGTCCTGGGATTGTCTCTGGCCCTGGCAGCTTTGAACGTCTACTTCAGAGATGTGCAGTTCATCTGGAAGGTGATTGTGCAGATCGGCTTCTTCGCCACGCCAATTATTTATCCGATTACCATCTTTCCAGAGAATGTGCGCTGGATGGTAATGATCAATCCCATGGCCCAGATAATAACAATGATGCGTGATTGTATTCTTTACCGGACAGGGCCCGAAC
>JAQVZT010000348.1 GCA_028708055.1 Methanothrix sp. | reverse complement strand
AATTACCGGGCGATCATCTCCGCCGCCAGAATGGCCGGCGCAAGTGCCGTCATCTCGACCAACACCGTGGGCAGCATGGCCGGGCATCCCATCGGCAGCATCTTTCTGCCGGACGACTTTGTGGAGTTCACCAAAAGCCGGCCAAATACATTTTACGAAGAGAGAGCGGTTCATGTGGACATGAGCCAGCCCTATTGCCCGGCCCTTAAGAGCTCACTGGCTGATGCGGCCCGCTCGCTCGGCCTGACGGTAGGGTCGGGGGTCTATGTCTGCGCCGAGGGTCCTCATCTGGAGTCGCCCGCCCAGATCAGGATGATGCGCCAGTTCGGGGATGTGGTGGGCATGACCGGCTACCCGGAGGTGGCTTTGGCCAGGGAGGCGGCCCTCTGCTATGCCTCACTATGCGTCGTCACCAATCCCGCCGCAGGAATGACGGGAGGTGGCAATCTGACTGTATCTGAGATCGCCGATATCATGAAACAGTATCATACGACCGCTATAGAGATGGTCTCTCTGGCAGCGCAGACGATAGCGGATGAGAGACCATGCAGCTGCCGGGATGCACTAAAATGTGCGAGGTTTTAGCTTACGAGGAGTAAGCCGCCTATCCGGCATTCTCCTGCGCTCCGCCCTGCGATCTGCTAAAAATGCTCCCGCTCCTGGAAGGCAGCAGGCTTGATGCCAGAGCAAGGATCGGTCCCATGATCAGGCCCGATCCGGCCAGCAGGGCGATAGTCCCGATCACCGCCAGAAGGACCCTTTGCAGCAGCCCGGCCTCGCCTCTGGCCAGACGAATGGTCACCACGCCCAGCAGAGCATGCAAAAAGGCAATGGCCAGGGTGATGTAAACCTCCGGACCGAAGGGAGCGCGGGTCAGATTGAAGACCATCTGGGTGAAAACCGAAGCGCTGCTTGCCAGGAAGAGAAATCCGGCCAGAGAGCCTGCCAGGCTGAAGGAGGTCTTCCGGGAGCTTCTCCAGAACATGAGGATCGCCAGGATCTCAGCCATGAGGTAGGGAATGAAAATGACCGCCAGGCTCTGGCTCTCCCAGATGTAAACGGATATGAGCCGCACTGGCGTTGTGATCCTCTCCAGAAAGCCGAACTCCTCCCGATAGCCTACCGCCAAACCGTAATGGCCTGCCGCGTTTGCTGTGCCGTTAGCAACAGAAGCATTTGCAGCATTTGCAGCATTTGCGGCATTGGTGATGCTGCTGCCGGCAATACCACTATTGGTAATTTCACTATTGGTAATACCATTACTGAGGGAATTATCGTAAACCACCGCATAATAGCGGGCCGATTTGGGCGCTGAGAGGTTGATCTCCGCAACTTCTCTGAAGCTGCTCGGCCCGAATGGCTCGTATATAGCCGGGGAGGCGTACTTGCTCTCTGTCGCAAGTATCTTCAGGCCGGATGCCTGCGGCGGAAGACTCAGATTCTCAGGCAGAAGAGTGCTGGAGTTCAATCCCGGCCCTAGGAGCAGCAGGGCAGGAAGAAAGTTCTTTTCTTTCGGATCTGCGGTCTTGAAAAGCGATAGGTAGATTCGCTCGCCCTCCTCCAGGTCGAAGCTGTAATAATGAACAATGCCCCTATTCAGAGTGCCATAGATTGCCCAGGACTTGCCGGGATCGGATATGTGCATGGCCGAGGAGAGGTTATCATTTTCCCCAGCCATGAGGGGCACATGAGCTGAGGCTGGAGACGCAACCGACATCATGATGAGAAGAACTGGAAGGAGGGCGAGAGTTGACTTCACGGATAATCCTAACATTCGATCGGTATTCAATTTTTCGGCCTTGGCCGGGCGAAAGCCGTTATGCCACACAGCACACGCCGCCAATAAATTTATCTTCAAAGCCAGCTACCACTTGTTTGCTGAAAAGAGTGGAGGTTAAATTGATGTTTAAGAAAATCGGGATAATTTTGAGCCTGTTCTTTGCCGCCATGCTTTGCATGAGCTGTAGCTTCGCTCAGGATAGCGGGGCAACAAAATTAAAGATAACGGATGCCGCCAGCGATCTGGGCTTGAGCGAGTTCGCCGCCGCCATTGAGGGGGCGGGGCTCGCTGATACCCTGGACAACCAGGGCGTGCTGGTGATCGGCCCAGGGTCCTTTGTGATCTTCGCGCCCAGCGATGCCGCATTTGCTGAGGCTACCGATATCGACATGAATGCAGTCAAGGAAAACGCCACCGATCTGAAGAGGATACTCGGCTATCATATCGTCTGGAATGATGGGCAATTTGAGAACATTTCCGAGCTATCTGCAGTTAAAACGATGCAGGGCGAGGACCTGACAATCGACAGCACAGATGGCTTGAAGGTAAATGGAGCTAACGTTACCGGATCTCAGAGCTACGCCAACGGCACTATCTATGTGATTGATAAGGTGCTGCTGCCCAAGACCGCTTCCAGCCTGGGAGTGATCGAGGCGGCCAATGATCTGGGCGCAAAGAAATTCGCAGCTGCTATTAAATCCGCGGGCCTTGCCGATACTCTCAACGGCCAGGGACTGATGGGCATGGAGAGCCTTTCCGAGGGGCCGTTTACGGTATTTGCCCCCAGCGACAGCGCCTTTGACGCCGCAAAAGCCACAATCGACGCCATCAACAAGAAAGACGCAGGAATGATAAACCTTCTTTCCTATCACATTGTCGATTCGAAGAGCCTGATCAATGCGACGGACAGCAATTCCGCCAAGACCATGCTGGGAGATTCTCTGGCAATTGACGCAAACCTGGGCCTGGTTGGCAGCGCAAGTGTGCTCCAGTCTGAGAGGTACGCTAATGGCATCGTTTATGTCATTGACCAGGTACTGGTGCCCATAAGGCTCGCCATGTAGTGCAAAAGGAAAGAAGAAAATACTTTTTTTTTAGCTCTTCTTGTTTGTTCTTGTCGTTCTTATCATTTCTTGCTTCTTCTTGCCTCTTAATGCCTGTTATTACTCTTTAATGCCTTTTCGAACTCGATGCTTGGCTGCCCGTTGCAATTCTCACCGGCTAGCTGCCAGAGACAGAGCTGACATCCTTATCGCCAGAGGTCCGGCTGATTGGGCATTTTATCGATCTCCAGCCAGCCATACCACCTAAAACAACGCTCAGCCTCTTCCAGCCCCGCGCCTTCAGATAGCTGGCTGCGACCATAGACCGCATGCCACTGCCGCAGAAGATGGCTACATCTCTATCCTTTGGAACCTCTTGCATCCTCTCGGCGATGGCTGTGACGGGAATATGCTGCGCCCCTTCGATCCTGCCATCTTTTTCAAGTTCCACATCAAACCTTACATCCAGAATCCATAGCTTTTCGCCATCATCCAGCGTGTGGTCGAGATCCTGCACAGTCTGGTGTCTGATAGACGCCGACT
>JAQVZT010000347.1 GCA_028708055.1 Methanothrix sp. | reverse complement strand
GCTGGATCGGGCGATATCTTTACGGGTACCTTCGGGAGGTGGGGCTCGATGATGTTCAGGTCCATCCGAGCACCCTTGTGATCACCGATCTTGCCCTGGCGGAAAAGGTCTTCGATATCTTCAATAACGCAGAAAAGGCGGTGAATCAGGGCCTGGTCTCAGGCTCAGAGGTCTCCACCTGGCTCGGGAAGCTGCAAGAGGACGACCGCAAAGGCAGGTTCTTCTGCTCCTACACTGGTTTTCTGGCATGGGGCAGAAAGCTATAGGTGACAATGGGCCAATTCACTGGACTTATTGATCCTGATAAGAAGGAGGGAGGCAAAAGTCAATTGGGTGTAGGAGGGAGAAAACAGACCATCGACCTTTGCCATTGCATTATACGTCAATTGACGAATATATAGTTTTCGGTGCTTTCAAATGACGGTTTTTTTGCGCCGCATTCACAGTGCCGCTCCGTGCCAGCGGTCCAGATGAATAGCACGAAGCGGCAATCCCTGGCCAAAAGCATTAGCCAGAAGTGCCGGGCTCAAGCGGTGATCTTCGTCTTGGCGAGGTACTTGATCAGGTCTGAGCCGATCCTGGCCTTCTTCTGAACCTGATCTGCTACCTCATCGGCAGATGCGCCGCTGGCTGCCAGGGAGCGAATCTCTGCGAGAGTGGCTTCGTCCACGGTGAAATACTCGTCCAGATCCTTTCTGTGGCCCCATACGTCGCCTTCCAGCATATCGATTCCCTGCATCTCCAGGAAGACCTGGATGGCATTGGACATGGTCTTCTTGTAGGAGGGTGGAACCTGAATCATCCTCAGTCTGGGACATCTTTGCATCAGATTAAGGAAGTCTACATTGCTGGCCCTGAAAGCCATGTGAACAGCCTTCTCATTGGAATTCAAATTGGGGATCTCAGTTCTTGCGCTGATTACTCTGATTCTCATTTTATCTCACCAGATCCTAGAGGGCATTCATAATATTAATAGACACTTCCGCTGTACACATCCAAATAAAACGATTGCTGCCGAATCAATCAGAAGCAAAAAATTATAGTTCTCACTTGAGTCCGCGCGAGGTTCCAGACGGCGAAATGCAAATCAATGGGCGCTGTAGCCCTGCTACTTCTCCACGCGGCGCGGCTGCCTCCGACCTTCACGATGGCAGCCAGATTTGCAGCAGGACATCGACAATAATTGCCGCAAAGAGAACAGCGCGGTAGTTGGCCGACTGGTAGAAGAACTCTTCACCCCTCTTCGCGGTTGGGTGGCGCACGAAGTCTAGATTTTGCAGCAGAAGCCAGCCGCCTGCGCCTGCAGCTGCCGCCAGGTAGGGCCATCCGAGATTGGAGAAAAGGCCCAGAGCCAGGGAGAGAACCACTCCTGCCACCCAAAATCCGGCCACCATCCTGGCAGTGGCAGCAATTCCATAGGTGGCCGGTGTGGTGGGAATGCCTTTCTCCTTATCGCCAGCCACATCCCGCGAGGCATCGCAGTTGGTAAAACCCCAATCGGTTATGATGATCATGGCCGCCAGGATAACTGCCGCCGGATGAATGCCCGGACCGGCTTTGAGCAGTCCCGCAGGCTCCAGTGCCAGCCAGACTCCCAGGGGCACCAGGCCGAATGACAGCCCCACAAAGATCCAGGAGAATGGCGTATTTCTCTTTGCCCAGGCAGAATAGATGGTGATAAGCATTGTCGCGAGCAGGAGGATGACAAAACTTTCCGGATTCAGATACAGGGCAGTGGCGGCAGCAACCAGAAAGAGAAATAGCGACCAGAGCTCTGCATCGCGCTTGCTGAGCATGGCCGCAGGCAGAGGCCGGTTGGGCATGGCGATGCTGTCCACATCGATATCGCAGCAGTCGTTGTAAACATAGGAGCTGGTTATGGCGCAGTAGGCTCCAATGGTGGCGATGATGAACGGCAGCAGAGGCGGAAGAGACCCCTCCACGGCATAGACTGCGAGCAGCGCAGAAGCGGCGGGCATGGCCAGGTCCATGGGCGCAAGCGGCGGGCGCAGGAGACTGATATGAGCCATGAATCGGTTCACAGGCAATCGCTCCCGGACCCATCAAACAAATTCCGCGAAGAGCTCCAGATGCTCCTCGGGTGCGGTCAGGTAATTCAGAAGACCGGGTTCTCTGAGCAGCGGGTACATCTCCCTCTTTTTGCTCAGGCCAAGCTTGCGAAGGCCACTGCTGTCCGGCGCCTCGGCTCTGCGAAGCTCTGCCGCTTGCGGGCATTGTTTGTTCTTGATCCAGCCGTCTTTTGTGAAAAAGTAAGCTGCGCCATTATTCTCCCGATAGGGTTCATAAAGCGATGAGAAATTTCTCGCCACAAAGTTGGCCATCTTCAGAGTCTTGTTGGAGCGGTTGATGGTGACATGGCCGTAGCCTGGCGGCACGAGTACCTTGTCTCCTGCTGAGGCATAGACCGCCACCACATCGCTAAAGTCCTGATTTTGCAGAAGGTAGAGGGCTTCACCCTCCAGAACCTCGTATAGCTCCGGATAGGTGACGCCGCCGGCTGCATTGGGATGGTAATGGCCTGCGGTCTTGATATACTCGCATCCGAGCATATTTGGCGGGATAATGGTGATATCGTATCGCAGGTTGTTTTGCAGGAGCTTTTCTTTATCTGACCGGCTCAGGGAAAGGTCGCGAAACATGTAGTAGAGTTCAAAGTCACTGGCTCCGGCAAGCCAGTTCTGATCCAGGATCACTTCCTTCATGTCGTACAGCCGACGGACATCAGGCGTCAGCATTTTGCCGCTAAACTCCATCTGCATTATTGTGCCACCATAAGGTAATCTCTCACTACAGCAATAAATATAATCGCATCATCCCATCGCATCTTTCCGCCATTATTTTGCTGCACCAGGTGGTTATCGGCAAAGCTATGATCGACAGACAATCCTGGGAATCCCGTTCCCTTTTTCGGGATATGCCAGGGCAGCTTTGCAGGCAGCCGGCTCTAGCAAGCCTCTGGGCTGGTGATAGTGAAGTACTCTGTGAGGACCTTCCTGTAGTCCACGATCACATCTACCTTCCAGGTCCCAGGCATGCGGGCGACATCGGTTCCCTTGATCTTCAGGCAGCTCCAGACCGGCGCGGCCCACATTCCCGTAAACCCATCGATAGGCGGTATAGTGCTGAAAGACCGGGCATATGTTCTTCCTTCAGGCCAGTACCATCTCCACTCCACACTGTGAACCTTCGCATCCCGCCAGATGAGCAGCCAGGAAGCGGCCTGCTCATCATCGGTGGCAAATGTATATGTCCGGTAAAGAGGCATGCCGTTTGGGCTGATCTCTTTGGCGATGGTATGTTCGGAAAGCGGAAAGAACATGGGATGGGATGCCTGGCCAGCTCCGCTCAGGATCAAGACCGCCAGA
>JAQVZT010000346.1 GCA_028708055.1 Methanothrix sp. | reverse complement strand
ATACTCTTCCGGGTAAATCCCGATGTATCGCCCAAGACCCATCCAAAGATTGCGACAGGCCTGCGATCATCCAAGTTCGGCATCCCTGCAGAGCAGGTGGCTGCGACCTACCAGAGGGCTATGGAGCTGGATGGGGTAAAGCCCGTGGGCCTGCACTGCCACATCGGCTCACAGATTCTGGATACCGCGCCCTTTGCCGAGGCTGCTGGCAAGATGATGGACATCGCCGCAGCAGTCACAGCCAAAGGTGGGACCATCGAGAGGATCGATCTGGGTGGGGGTCTGGGCATTCAGTACCATCCGGATAGCCCTGCGCCCACGCCCGCAGATCTTGCCGCCGCGGTCCTGCCGATAATGAAAGACCGCTGCCGGGATCTGGGGATATCGCCCAGGCTCATTTTGGAGCCTGGAAGAAGCATCGTGGCAGATACAACGGTCATGCTCGCCTCAGTGAATGTGGTCAAGAGAGCCCATGTCAACTTCGTTGCCACTGATGCCGGCTTCAACGTCCTGGCCAGGCCCATGCTCTACGACTCCTATCATCATGTGGTCGCTGCCAATCATGCTGGCGAGAAGGCGGAAGAGACGGTCACAGTCGTAGGCCCTATCTGCGAGACGGGAGACATTCTTGCCAAGGACCGCAAGTTGCCGCCTCTATCCAGAGGCGATGTTCTGGCCTTCCTGGACGCCGGAGCCTATGGTTTTTCCATGGCTTCCCAGTACAACGGCCAGCCCAGACCGGCTGAGGTTCTTGTGTCCGGCAACCAGGCCGAGGTCACCCGGAGGGCGGAGGACGCCAGCTGCCTTCTGGTCGGACAGAAAATCCTGCCCAGGCTCATGAAGTGAGCGCCGGGAGCAGCGAGGAGCGAGATGTGATGGCTGAAGGAAGCCCTGCCGGAAAGGAACCTGTAAGGCAGGAGGGAGCAGTGATGGCTGAGGCGGCGAAAGCTGTCCAGGAGATGATTGATCCGCTGCGGACCGGAGAGCTGTCTGACAAGCTTGGAAAAGCCCTGGTTTACGTCCAGTCCGCAGCTAAAGCAAAGGACGCAAAGCAGGCGAGCAACTTTATTCGCTTCGCCCATCTGAACCTGGATGCTGCCCTGGCAAAGGCTCTGGATATTGCGGTCTTCAGGCCGCGCCTGGCCAGCAAGAGCGATGAGCAGAAGAAGGCCACGGCTCTGCAGAAGACCTTCGACCGCATTGACGATCCGGCGGCCAGCATGCTGGAGCACTACCGCTCATCATCCGATCCGCTCAACAAATTTTTGGTGGCTGGACTCTGGGGGCACGAGTACCTCAAGAAGCGCGGAATGGACCTGGAGCAATTCGACCGGGAGCTGGTCGAGATGCTGGGCTGCGGCGAGAGCCCGGCTGGCAGGATGATGCTAGCCTATGCCGGGATAAGAAGGGCGATTGGTGAGATGGAAAAGCTGACCAGGACGGGCTCCTGACTGGGGCATCACATTCCCCAAGCTTGCTTAAAAAGCGCATGCATCCAGGAACTGGCGCCTTGAATATTTCTTTTCTCAGATCATGCCTTCTGCCACAGGCGGATGGTGCCGTCTGCGCTGCCAGAGGTTAGGGAGCGACCGTTGAGGCTGAAGGCGATTCTCTGCGCCGCATCAGAGCGACCTCCAGGGATTAGAATCGCCGGGCTTAGACGGTATTTCATAGCTATTGCCCAGCAGCTGTACGATTTCCTCAGTGGTATATACTTTCACAATAGTTTGTCTTTGGAAATGTCGATCATTAGACCAGACAGGACAGCAAAGTTGCATGGCCAGGGCAAGAATGGGCGCATCCTTCTCGTCAATTTCTTTCATGATCTTGAATGCAGGTATCATCTTTTCCCGATAATGATCCAGAGGGACTACCTGAACGGACTTAAAAATGAACTCTCTGGCGTATTCGAAGGACAGATGCACAGACCTCTTTTCTCTCTTGGCCTTGATATAGTCCTGGTACCTGTCGATCTCTTTGAGCCCGTAATCCGGAAAGTAAACTGCGAAGTACCCTGACTTTATGATCTTCGCATTTACAGAATGGTCCCTTATGAGAGCTTATACAAGGATATTTGTATCGGCTACAATCCTAGCTTCTTCTTCTCGTCCTTCCATACGCTATCTCGCACGCCTTCCAGCTCCCCTAGATCAGCTTCGCACAGATTCAACTCTTCTACCGATCTTTCAAAGAGGAGCCATCTCGCGTCTTCCTCTCTCACCAATTCGTCTATTTTCTTCTTGAGAGGCTTTATTGGCAGGTATTCAGGAACCTCTACTTCTATCACGCCCATAAGATCAGCCATTATATCATCCTTTATTGAGTTAAAGTCTTTCTCCCGAACTATTTTAAGATGTTCTCAAATATGATTATGAAGCGCAGAACTCCGAAGGCTCGGGCAATCTGAGGTGATGAGATACCGGGCACTCCTGAGAAGATAGAAAGTGAGCGGACCCTTGTGCTGGGCCGGATCACGCCATCTGCCACAAGCGAACGGTATCGTCGTAGCTGGCAGAAGCAAGAATGCTGCCGTCGGGGCTGAAGGCCACAGAGTACTTGGGATTGGAAATATTGCCCAGCACTGCAATCCGCCCGTATTTCTCCACAGATAGAAAAGGCTTCGGTGTATATCCTTCCGGCATCCTCAGCGGCGTCTTTTTGTAAGAATCCCTGATGCACAGGACTATGTGCTTGTCGCCCTCATTGGTAATTCCTCAATTCGATACGCAACCATAGAATTGATCGGCTTGCAGAAAAATATTTTGGATAGAACCGGTCGCATACTTCTTTATGGAGCGCGGAAAAACATGGTTGATTGGATCTCTATCTCTGGAAAGTGGTTCTCAATGAACGGCCCCGGCGTTCTGATGCTTGTAGCTATCAGCATGATATTAGCTGCGGGACTGTCCTCCACAGAGAGCATACCATATGTTTTCGATGAGAATTCGGATGCCATTGGCCTGACCCAGGCTCAACTGAGCCCGGCATC
Organism: Methanothrix sp.; assembly: GCA_028708055.1. Lineage (GTDB taxonomy): Archaea > Halobacteriota > Methanosarcinia > Methanotrichales > Methanotrichaceae > Methanothrix. Next base: position 399 of record JAQVZT010000346.1, on the reverse strand, counting down.
TACAAGGCCGCCATCCATCGAAGGAGTGCCGCCCGTCTATGTTCCAGATGATGAGGATGTTATCGACTTTCCAGTGACAGCCGGAACCGGCTACTCGTCAACGCACATCAGCGGCGGTTCAATGAGCATATCGACAAGTTTCGGATGAAGTCCATTTGATAAAAGAGGTATCCGCACAGGGAGGATCTGCAACCATCTTCCTGCCTGAGCGGATCTTCTCTGATTGGGAATCTACCCAGAACGAATCCCAGCTAAATCGACTGAATCTCTTCTTTCGTGGCGATCTTGACCTTCTTTTCTCCCAGCACCTGCTTGGCTCTGGCAATATCATCGACTCTCAGGATGAGCATGGCTCTCTCTGCCTTGGCGGTGACAAAGGCATAAGCAGAATCCACATTT
>JAQVZT010000345.1 GCA_028708055.1 Methanothrix sp. | reverse complement strand
TTGGTTTAACACAGACGGAGACAATTCAATCCACTATTATGAGAATAATCTTCCCTGCAAAGGCACAAAGCCACAAAGAACGCATAGAGTAATTAGATGCCCAGGATTTTATATCAAAAAAACAAAGGCAATCGCCATGTACCTGTCCCGTGAGGAAGAAGCAGTCTATCAGGGCGAGCGCGGCGAGACCCTGCGCCGCATGATGGAGATTTTGGTTGCTCTGGGCGACATTTACGGCGCGGAGAGGCTCGTGCCGGTGAAGTCCGTTCAGATCGCCGGCGTCTCCTACAAGAACATCGGCGAGGCCGGCCTGGAATGGATATCCGACCTACAGGGCCAGGTGGCGGTTCCCAGCATCCTCAACCCGGCGGGAATGGACCTGTGCCGCTGGCAGGAGATGAGGATCAGCGAAGATTTTGCAGAAAAGCAGCAGCAGACAATCGAAGCCTACCGCCGCCTGGGTATCACCATCGACTGCACCTGCACGCCCTATCAGATCTATCAGGGCCTCGCCGGTCCGGGCGATCACCTCGCCTGGAGCGAGTCCTCTGCCGTATCCTATGCCAACTCGGTCATCGGCGCCCGCACCAACCGGGAAGGAGGGCCTTCCGCTCTGGCTGCTGCCCTGGTGGGAAAGACGGCCCTTTACGGCTACCATCTGGACGAGAACCGTCTGCCCACTCACCTGGTGGAGGTTGAGGCTAACCTGCGAGGATCGGACTACGGGGCTTTGGGTTTTCTGGTAGGCAGGATCGTAAAGGACGGAGTGCCCTTCTTCCGGATGCCGGGCCAGCGACCCTCTCCGGATGAGCTGAAGGCCCTCGGCGCGGCCATGGCGGCCAGCGGATCAGTTGCTCTCTACTACGTGCAGGATGTGACGCCAAGGCCGCCTGCGGGCGGCGGCCAGCCGGAGGAGACGCTGCACCTGGATAGAAAGGAGATCGATGAGGTCTATGCTCGCTTTCCGGCAGAGGGCACTGATGCTGTGGCTCTGGGCTGTCCCCACTGCTCTGCAGAGGAGCTGGAGAGGATCGCCGAGCTGCTCCAGGGCCAAAAGGTGCAAAAGGAGCTGTGGGTCTGTACTGCCAGAAAGATCGCAGAGGCTAATCCCGGTCTGGTGGCAGCCATCGAGAAGAGCGGAGCGCATGTCTTTTGCGATACCTGCATGGTCGTCTCTCCGGCCACGGAACGCTTCTCCAGGATGCTGACCAGCTCAGGAAAGGCTCTCTCTTACCTTCCCGGTCTGGCCGGCGTTAAGGCTGGCCTGGGAAGCCTTGAGGATTGCATCAATGCGGCGCTTGGGAGGCAGCAATGATAGAGATCAAATGCCACAGGGTTGCCAGTGGCTGCGCCAGCGGCCCTGCACTGGCGACGCGAGAAGCCATCTCATTTCTGGGAAATGTCGATGCTGCGACCGGCATGGTGGTCGATCCGGCACATGAGCTATTCGGCCAGTGCATAGCCGGAAAGGTCCTCATCTTTCCTGGTGGCAAAGGCTCTACTGTGGGCTCATACGTCATCTATCAGCTCAAAAAGAAGGGACTGGCGCCCGCCGCTATGATCAACATCCGCTCCGAGCCGATCGTGGCTGTAGGAGCAATAATCAGCGGCATTCCTCTGGTGGATAGGGTAGGCGAGGAGATCTTGCGGGTAGAGAGCGGAACCGTTCTGGAGGTCGATGCAGACGGTGAGAAGATCCGGATCGTCTAGTTATATAAAAATTTACATGCGGAAAATTATTGAATAAAAGCCACCATTTAAAATTTCACGAAGGAAAAGGCTAAAATAGGCATAATAGAGTGGGGCTACAATTTGCATGAATTGGGGATATCATGAAGACTCTATTGGATCAATTTCTAGATGATAAGACGGAAATGGAAAAAAGCCTGCGAAAGGCCAAGACGATTGAGCAGGCCAATGCCATCATAGTTGAAGAATTCGCAAGACTGGAAAATACGAAAAGCGAATACTTCGAAGACAAGAACAAACCCGAGGTAAGGATTGCCCTCGCCTGGCTGAATGCCTCTCGTGCATCGTTTAGTGCTCTTGTTCCCATTAAGTCCGAAATCGCTCCCGAAAAATCTCGCATTGACCGAGTAGAAAAGCACGAATCTTCAGGGCTAATAGGCAGTATTCTTGAGGGAGGAAAAAAAGGTCTGGAGATTGTATTAGGCCCCGACAGCAAAACAGTAACATGTGATAATTCGAAAATCCATAGGATCAAAGTAAAAGATGGTAGCGAAACTTCAATGAATATTGAGCGGAGTGGGGTTCTTGGCAAAGTTGATACAGAATCGTCTCAGATTCCCTTCGATGTCGAAGAGATACTCGTTTCCATGAAAAATTCAGTGGCTCTTGTAGAGGAAGTTGTTGCTCGTATCGGCAAAACAACCAGACTTGAAAATGCGATGCCAAATCCCAGGATAGAGGACTTTCCAGAGCTGCTGGCACTATTGCAGAAGATACTTGGCTTGAGCTGCAAAGATCATGGGTATCTGCCTGATATGCTTCAAGCTTATTCAGACGAACTGAGATCCATTCTGAGAGGTTATGATATTCGGATTCTAACCTATAGGCCGGATATGCCCGAATTGCAGCAAAGGATGTTTGACATTGAGCCCAGCATGAATCAGGATGTCCATGATTGCATAACTCTGACACCGGCCCTGATTAAGGGAGATCTGGCAATACTAAGAGGCAGAGTGGTCAAGCCAAATGCCTTAGACTAAATCATGGTGATTTTAGTATGCTAGAAGATATCAAGGAAATTGTGGGATTTGATCTTGGTGACGGAGAGACAGCTTTGGCGTTGATCCGAATCAATAATATGGCAAATTCTGAGATCCTTAGCAAGCCGCCGGACATGATAGAAATTGAAGGATGCAAAAGCAATATTACTGCGATTGGATATTACCCAGATAATAAAATTGTAATCGGTGAGCGAGCAATACTCTCGAAAGATTTGAGTGCAAATTTTATTAATTTTAAGGTGAGACCCACTAATGGAGACGTCTATCAAAAACTTATAGAAGATTATATCAAGTCATATATCAGCAAATTGGAAAACGAAAAGAGGCTATATGTTATAGGATGCCCCTCTAAATGGACAAAAGAAGCTGATAATGTCATCCTTTATGAAGAAATAGCTCGCAGGGCAGGGGCAGACAAAGCCTTGGTAATCTCTGAATCGTTGGCGGCTCTTATTCATATCTATGAGAGCGGGATACTCGGGATCACTCACTCGGAATTCGGAAAACCGATATTACTGATAGATATCGGATCATCTACGACGGATTTTACTTTGATTGATTTAAGCAAAAGACAGAGTAAACCAATGAATTCCGGCTGCGACCTGGGCGCAAGGTTGATTGATGCGGCAATTTTCGACTAC
>JAQVZT010000344.1 GCA_028708055.1 Methanothrix sp. | reverse complement strand
CAGGCGGGATTTCGATAAGTTTAAATGCCGAACGCAGATAATGGTGGTCCAATGGAAGAGGATATTTCTGAGGTTTTCCAATTAATTGTCGAAGATGAGCACAAGCGCAGATATCTTAAGGAGGTCGGCGACTGGCTTGTAGAGGAATACTTCGAACTTCGTCAGGCATCTTGAATCATTTATAAATTTCCTGAATTTATTTTAATAAAATTTCTGGTCAGGTTGTGCGGCAGGGTTGCGCGCATGAATTCCCTAATTTTTGCAGATACATGCAACTCTCCCAGGTTTTTTCTTGGCCAATTACGCATCGGCAGGCTTTTGTGAAATGGTTTCACAGGGGTGTCTCCTCCGCGCACAGGCATGCGACTCACTGATGTCTATTATTATGATAGTATTCGCCTGAAAATTCTTTTCACAATGAATTATAATGTGTTTACTCTGTCATAGGCATTTTCTGTGAAATACTATTCTGAATACTAATAGGGCTTTATTTCTAAAATAAGCTATAAATACGAGTTTTAAGCCATTAACTACATCTACCAACAATCAAAACCTTTATATATCTCAAAACCTAGGTAAGTATTGTGCCAGAATGGTTAGACAACCTGTCTGAATACATCGGATAGGATGGCCGAAAAAAGGCTAATTCGTCTGAGGGGATGGATGAACCTTGGCATTATATCAATGCAGTAAGGGAAGTGTATAGGGCGGATAAATCTGACGCATCAGTCCAATTTGTTTCATATGATCGTTGATGGGCTGTTGCGCCCGGAGAATATTCGTCCTTGTGAGAGCATAACGTCACTGTAAGGGATGGCACGAGGAGTAGCAATGAAGGGGGAGCTCGAAGACTTGAAGGGAGTTTTCGATATCCTGCAACATATGCATCACAGTGATACACTTTCTCGCATATGGCACAAGGGGTAGCGAAAGGGAATTCGCATCGGGTAGGACAATGTAGCTGCATACATACTGTTCGCTGTCGGAAAGGGACGACAAGATGACTCAGTTGTGTCGCAGACGATGTAATCCTTAGCCGAAAGAATCTTTCTTGCTGAAAAGGGCAGCAATAAGGATCAGAAAGGGGCGGCGAAGGCCAGAGTCCGATGCGAATAGCTGGAGGCCGGGATGTGAACTGGATGGCAATTGTATATTGCTGTATTTCACAACCGGCCTGAGACTGGGGATGGCACGAGATAAGAAGAGGGTAGAATTATGAGAGGGCAAATCAAGTTATTTACGCTGCAGATGAATCCAACTAGGGCCAGGCAATACAGAAATGCTGCTGCGACAGAAGATGCCTGCTTTGGCACTTGCAGAAATGAGGTTTCCTCTTTGCAGCATATAATCCTTCCATCTTTGAAGATGGCATCCGGAAGATGAATAGAGGGATTTAAATGAGGATCCGGATAGAGATAGAAGACAAGGGCCTTAAGTCCTCCCATGAGTTTGAGTCGCAAAACATGGATGGAGAGGCACTAAGAGAAAGGATCATTGGCTTTCTGTCAGCTTCCGGTGTCTTTGAGAACAGAAAAGAGAGCATTGCCTCTGCAATGTCTTCTCGAGATTACAGCAGTGGTACCCTCATGGACCGGCTGGAGAGCTTCATTCGACATGAGTTTGCCGATACCTGGTTCACAACTCAGGAATTAAGAGAGCAATATGAAACCATCGCCGATGATATTAAGCTCTCCACAGTTTCGACGTATCTATCCCGCATGAATCACGATGGTCTGCTGGACAAAAGGGGAAACAGAAATAACCGGCAGTACAGATTGATAGAAGCGGTAGATGAAGAGATGGCACCGCAACATAATTATCAACGCCAGACTAGCTATGAAAGAAAGAAGATAGAGAGCAGGTAAGAAACAGCCAGACCGGAAGAGAATCCTATGGATCTTTCCCACCACCTATGCATTCTTTAAAGAGATTTCCGGTCCGGCTCTTTATGCTCAGGAACAGAAATGTCCTTCTCATTCCTTTCTTATTTTCCCATCTGGTTTTCCCGTTTCATTGTCCGCTTCAATATTTTCGTTTCGTTTTAGTTTCTTGGTCCCACTTCATTCAAAGTTATGCATTATCATTTAAAGCCGCATTCAGGCGAGTCTCGGTTAGATTGATAGCATACATGGCCATTGAATTGTTCTCGTCTATCTTTAAAACGCCTCTGAAAGCCCTGAGTGCATCCTGGTAATTGTCCTGGGCGACCAATGTCAGACCCTGATAATACTTTGCGTCGGCATTTTGCGGCTGCAACAAAGATGCAGCCATAAAGCTCTGCAGCGCATCTTCGAACTGTCCTGTTTGGTTTTGCGCCAATCCCAGTATCATCCAGGCATCTGCATCCTGTGAATTCAGGTGGGTAGCATTGAGCAGAGCATCAGCCGATTGATTGTAGCGGCCCAGGGAGTAGTACACCAGTCCCAAATTAAACCATGTCTCCTCCTGAGCTGGATCATCCTTTGATGCCTTTTCCAGGCTCGCCGCCGCCTCATCATACCGGCCAGCTGAAGCTTGCATGCTTCCCAGATCAGACCAGGCAGCAGAATCTTCCGGGCTAATAGATACTATCTCCTGGAAGCATTCTATGGCGGCAGAAATGTTGCCGAGAGCTGCCAGCGCCAGTCCCTTGCCCTGCAATGCATCAACATTGGACGGATTCAGGCTCAGGGATCTATCGAAGTACGGCAGAGATCTGTTGTATTCCTTCTGAGCCGCAAGAGCATTGCCCTGTCCACAATAGCCATGACTGCTGGGATTCAATGATACTGCCAGCTCGTAGTAGTGAAGGGCATCACTGTAACTCTCGTTTTCGTAGAACACATCAGCCACTCCCAGAAGGGCGGCGGAGTTTTTCGAATCAATGGATAGAGCCCTCCCATAGCTTTGCCTGGCGATATCGAATTTTCCGCTGCAAAGCTGGGTGTTTCCCAGTCCTGCCCAGGCAGCAGAGCTGTTTTCATCCCGCGATAGAACCTCTTCAAAAAGCTCTTTTGCCAATTTGCAGTCTCCTTCCGAATACTGGATCTCGGCCTTGCCCAGCAATGCTCTGATATTTTGCCGGTCGATTTTTAGAGCGCTCTCATAAAGGGGTAGAGCCCCATCAAGGATACCGCTCAAACGCAGGGCATCTGCTTTGCCCAGCATTGCCTGCATATTGTCCGGCTCAAAGGATAGGACATGGCTATAGGCCAGCAAAGCGCCTGGAAGATCATTTTGCTCCCGGAGCAGGTCGCCCTTGCTGAGCAGTGCTTGCTTGTTGTCAGGCTCGACGAGAAGCGCCTGATCATAGTAGTCGAGAGACAGCTCTCTGTCTCCCTGATGATAGAGGGCTTCACCTTTTCCCAGCAGAGCTGTCACGCTTTTTGGATCCTGGGCCAGAGCACTGGTAA
>JAQVZT010000343.1 GCA_028708055.1 Methanothrix sp. | reverse complement strand
GCCCTCACTCCGCCCGCAGGGCCTCAATGGGATCAAGCTTCGCCGCCCGGTTTGCCGGATAGACCCCGGCAATGGTGGTGGTGACCACCCCAAAGAGCACGCCAAGCACGATGGACTGATAGGTTATGGCCGATGGCAGAGAGGCCAGCGACCCTATGAGATAGGAGACCATCACCCCCAGGGCAATTCCTATGACGCTGGAGACTGCCCCCAGGACTCCCGCCTCCAGGAGATACTGGATGCGAATATCCCTGGTGGTCGCGCCCAGAGCCTTCATGACTCCGATCTCTCTGATCCTCTCCTTCACGGTGAGCATCATCACATTGGCAATGCCTATTCCCCCTACGAGCAGAGAGATGGCTCCGATGCCGGCCAGGGCGTACTTGATCATGGACAGGACGCTCATGAGCGAAGAGAGCATATCGCGAGCCGTGGTGGCATCGTATGCCTCATCCTTGTGGTACCTTTTCAGGTCATTCTTGATCTTCTCAATGATGCTCTCCACCTGCTCAGGATCGTAGACGGTCACCTGGAAGTTGCCGTAGTAGTAATTGTCCTCGCCCTTCAGCTCCTCAAGGGCCTTGTGAGTGACGTACATCACATTGTCTGCACTGCTGCCCGGCCCGGCGCCAAATGAGGTCTGATCCGACTTCTCCATGACCCCCACCACCTTGAAGTCCATGTAGCGGTCCTCGTAGTAGAGCCGGATCTTATTTCCCGGTGTGACTCTCATGCGGAATAGGTCATTGGAGACTCCGTAGCCGATCACAATCGACTTGTAGTCCGAGCCCGTTAGAAAGCGCCCCTGCGCCACGTCTCCCTTAAGGTCCTCTTCTTTATCCGGGTCCACCCCGGTGAGGCTCGCTGAGGCATTGGTGTTTCGGAAGGCGACCACCACATTGGCCGAGCTTCGCGGAGCGACGTTTTTCACTCCCACCACGTTCTCCAACACCTTGGTGTCCTTGTCGGTAAACTTCGCCGGCTCGGCAGGGTTTCTGTTGGCATTGTCGGATCCCGGCCCGCCGAAATGGGCGCTCCCCGGCATGACCCGGATCATATCCAGGTCCAGGGAGGAGAATTGGGATGAGACTCCGGAGTAAAGCCCCTCGCCAACCGAGAGCATGACCACTATCGCCATGACTCCGATGATTATTCCCAGGGAGGACATGAGTGTCTTGAAGCGGTCCGCCTTGAATCCGACGGCAATAAATTCCAGGATGTCAGGAAGATTCATCAGCCACCGTCCCTAAAGCGATCGGCTCTCTTTCTGAGATCTGCCATTGCCTCCATTGTTCTTTCCGTTCAGCTTTCTCCGGCGGTAGTAATATCCTCCGAGGGCGAGCAAGATCAGCACTGCTGCTCCCGCAGGGAGAAGGTAGCTGCTCTGGCTGCTCACCGCTTTTGGCGGAGTGTATGTAGTGACATAAGGCTCGGAGGTATGCCAGTTATCGCCGTTTTTGAATTTGGCGATGAAGCTGATGTTCATCGGGCCACTCAATTGCTTTGCGGTATCTTCTGATTTTATTCCAAAGCTTATGGTGAAGACCTCGTCTGGGTCCATGGTGCCGATGTAGTATTCATCCGGGGAGAAGATTATCCCCTTTGCGGAAGGAACAATGGTGACCGCGTTGAGGGTATTTTCTCTGGGATTGGCCACATTGAGGTTGAAGTTGGAAGCATCGGTTTCTGCCCGGGCCATGCTTACTGCCGTATCATCCACCTTGAGAGGAATCTCCCGGTTGATGGTGGTCATATCATATCCGCCCGAAACCCGGAAATCGAGAAGATGAGTTCCACTGCTGATGTTATTAGATGCCTTGATCTTGTAGTAGACGGTGATTTTATCGCTTGGGCCGATCATCCCCAGATCGCTACTGTCACCGGTCAGAACAGACAGATCCGCGGTGCTCTTCAGAGAGGTTCTGTTGATGGGCGTAGATAGCAGCGTGCCGGCTGCTGTGCTGCCCGCACCGGCGTCCTTTCCGGCTCCATAGGCTGCTGCCCCGTTAGACATCTGTATGGCCAGTATCGCCTCGTCTCCGGGCAGGAGCACAGCCGGGTTCAAAGAGGCCTCTATGTTCACAGGCATGTGATACTCGTAGGATGATGCCAGGCCTGCGGCAAGCAGGACAAATAAGAAAATCAAAATTATCTTTTTCATGATGCGGTCTCCAGAATGCGTCCGTCTCTAAGCCTGATGACGCGACTGCAATTCTCGGTGATCTCTGGATTGTGGGTGACCATGATTATGGTTCTGCCCTCTCGGTTAAGATTGGTCAGGATCTTCATAACTTCGTCGCTGTTTTTAAGGTCCAGGTTACCGGTGGGCTCATCGGCGATTATTATCTTGGGGTCATTGGCCAGGGCCCGGGCAATGGCCACCCTCTGTCTCTCTCCTCCAGAGATGTTCTGCGGACTGAAATTAATGCGATGGGCTATCCCGACGGACTCCAGTAGCTTGAGCGCCCGGTCTTTGCGATTCTCACGGGGAAGGCCGCTGAGCATCATGGGAACCTCCACGTTCTTCAGGACGCTGATTCGACCTATGAGGTTGAATGTCTGGAAGATGAACCCCAACTCTACTCTTCTGATGCGGGCCAGCTCGTCATCCGAGGTCTGGCTGATGTCCTGGTCAAGGAGCAAAAAGCTGCCGCTGGTAGGCCGGTCCAGGCAGCCCACGATGTTCATGAGAGTGGATTTGCCGCTTCCCGATGGTCCCATGAGGGCAATGAACTCGCCCTCTTCAATCTGAAGGTCTATACCCTTGAGAACGGGAAACTCGCTATCGCCGATGCGATAGACCTTTTGGATATCTTCCAGCTCGATTACCTTTGAAATGACGGTCACCTTTATATTCCTAATTTGATTTCAGGCTTCTTGATTATTATGGTGCCGTCTCCAAGCTGGTCTATGGCTAGCCTTTCTCCTTCATAGAGAGCGAGCTTCCTTCTGATATCCAGGGGCAGCAGCACCCTGCCGTTGGCATCCATTTTTGTTATTGTCATCGCATCAACTTGTCATCACATCAATTTATGCTTTCCATTTTGTCTCCGGCGAAATTCTCCAATTTCTTCCAAATCGTCAGACCGTGATCGTTCCGGGTCAAAATGAATCCCAGCTCTCGTAGCTGCGATCTGGCTTGCTGAGGACTCAACCCGCAGGCCTGCGCTACGCGCTTCAGTTCTCCTCGATCAAGGATCTGACCCCGCAAACTTGGCTTGTGTTTTAGGTATTCTCTGATCGCTTTCATATTCAGCTCTCCAGTCTATCAGGTCCTTTGCCGTAATGGCAGGCTTTTTCCTGCATGGAACGATATATAATATCTGAGCCGAACGAACTGCTTATTTCATCTGGATGCCTTGCAGGCAATTATTCGATGATCGTTCATTTTT
>JAQVZT010000342.1 GCA_028708055.1 Methanothrix sp. | reverse complement strand
GCGTATCGTGAGCAAGAAGATTCTCCTCTGTTATGCTCCGGACAAGCCTTCTTTGCTCACACCTTCTGCTGGCTATATATTCTCCTGGAAGGGCTACTTTGGAGCCGACAAGTTCGGCTCTCGTATCAAGAAATTTCGCATGGAGAATGTGGAGTCTGACAGGGTTGAAGGGGAGATAGCCTTTGACTGCAAGCAGGTGGCTGCAGATTTAGGCGTCTATGGGGCCTCGGTGATCGCCTGAATTATCCCTTTTTTGGAGGGCTGATCAGATGAGCTGGACTTATACTAACAATCCTTCATTGAGCCGCAGAGACGCTTTGCGGCTGGCAGTGGGCGATACCATAGAGGACGATCCGCGTCTCTCTGATGAGGAGGTCGAGCACTATTTGGGCCTCTATCCGGACAGCCTGAATCTGGCGGCAGCCGATGCGGCAGATGCTATAGCTGCCCGGTACTCCAGCATGGCGGTCTCCTATGTGGGCGATCTCGATAACTCGCCTCACCTGAAAGCGGAGTATTACCTGAAGCTCGCCCGACAGCTTCGCAGCCGGGAGGCGGTGGAAGAAGAGGAGGCAACCGAGAGCATTGCAGCTTCACCGGGCTGCAGCTCTCAGGCCCTGCAAAGAGGAGCACTGTTCAAACGGGGGACATGCTTATGAATCCTATTTTGGGTGAGCGTGGCCCAGAAGCTATCAAGCTGGTCTTAGCCGGTATTGGAACGGGGGGAATCTATCTGTTTGGAGCCTGGGATGTCATTATAAAGGCACTCATTGCGTTGGTCGTCATCGACTACGTAACCGGCGTAATGGCGGCCTACGTTGAGAAGACCCTGAGTTCTGAGATCGGGATGAAGGGGATCATCAAAAAGGTCTGCATCTTTCTCATGGTGGCCGTGGCCAATATACTGGACATCTCATCTGGATTGGATGAGCCTTATCTGAGGACGGCTGTTATCTGGTTCTTCATAGCCAACGAAGGGCTTTCCGCTCTGGAAAACATGGGCCGCCTGGGCGTTCCCCTGCCTGAGTTTCTCAAGCAGTCGCTTCAGAAGCTGAATAAGGGCAACGTTGGAAGGTGAAATGAAGAGTGCTCTCACTGAAAGTGCCGACATAAACGGCATGGTGGATGGCAAGATATGGATTTTTGTATCGAGAGGTATTATGGGAATAGCCTGGTCTTGCCTGTGGCATTAACAGATTCAAACGGCGACCCAATTTCGCTAGTTTGTGCCACGATCAAGTTTCGAATCGGCGATATCACAGAGGCATCTGAGGGTTATTCAATCGCCAGGAACGATGTAGCAGGAGCATTTACCATAACCATCTCTGCCTCTTTGATGGCAACATTGCAGGATCCGGTCTACTATTTCGGGTGCGATGTGACTTATGCTTCAGGCATCAGGCAAACGCTATTCGTTGGCAAGCTAACGCTGAAGGATAACGTGGTTCTGTGACCGTTGTAACCATTACTGACACATCACCAGTCGTAACTGTGACTGATTCGGCCAAAAGGATCACAATTGATCCGCCCTCCGAAATCCGGGTAGACATCGGCGTAAATCCGCCGGTGTTCAATCTGACAGGCCATTCGATTTTTGCAAAGGCAGGAATCGGCGGCGTAAACGGCTTTCAGATTGTATTTTTGGGGCCGGATGGAATGGTGTACCCTGCAGACGGCGAGAACCCCACTCATGCCGGCCTGGTGATAGGCATGGCCTCTGCTGCAATTGCAGAAGGTGAGAATGGTCTTATTCAGATGGCAGGTGAAATTGAAAATCCAGCATGGTCACTTGTCCCAGGAGCTACTTATTATCTGGGAGCTGCCGGCACGATGAGCACAACGCTACCTGAAAATGGATTCTGGCAAAAAATTGGAGTTGCAAAGGATTCTGCAACTTTGGTACTGTCTTTGGGAGAACCGATAAAATTAGTATGAGGAATTGATATGGTAAATCAAAAATTTTTGACCAAGGGCTCTGGCGTTCTGGCCGAGGCCCAGGCAATAGCCACCAGCTCAGGCGCAGGAGATGCCGGGAAGATCCCCTGCCTGGATGAAAATGGTAAGATTGCAGAGAACATGATGCCTACAGGCGTATCTGCTGAGACACAGGTAGCCAAAGCCGGAACTGGCGGCCTTGCAGCAAATGATGTGGTCTATCTTCATCTCGTAACAACAACACTCACGGCAGATAAGGCAGATGCCACAGACGCAACAAAGAGGGCACAGGGGTACGTAAAGGATGCAGTGTCAGAAGGCGATGATGCCACAGTATTCCTTGATGGAGAACTACCTGGCAGCGGCTTCACACCGGGAGCAAAGTACTATCTGACGACCACACCTGGAACCGTCAGCACCACACCGCCATCAGGGTCCGGAAATATGGTGCAGTGCGTAGGTGAAGCGGTATCATCTACCGCCATAAAATTTGATCCGGATAAGATGCCTATTGTTCTGGTGTAGGTAGGCGCAGGCATGAAAGCCCTTCAGAGGAATACAGGCGCAGGAGGCGGCCTGAAAGAGGTCAGCGGAGTACCTGTTCGCAAGTCCGGCACCTCTGAAGGCACCGGTGCGGATCAGGTGATCTCCCACGGCTTCGCAACCGTACCCAGAAGGTTAGACCTTATACCTCTGGATGTTGGAGAATCCACGGTTTTCTCAGGTCGGACCGTGGAAGCCACCCATTTTCATATCACTGTAACTGCAGGCCGGAGCTTTGCCTGGGTTGCAGAGGATTGGTAATCGATGCTTAACTCATTGCAGAAAATTAAAGATAGCAGCGTCCTCGATAATGATGATCTTGCCGCTTTGCAGGACTTGATGCCTGGAATCGAGCAGTCAATCCAGAGTCACACGATTTATAGGACGACCACCGAAGCCCTCTTCAGCGTTCTCAATGACCTCAAATTTCCCACTGCGGCCAGCAAATACCACCAGGCGAAACGCGAACAACTGGTCATGTTCGAGAATCTGGTGGGGCTGTCCTTCGATTACCGGGCTGCAGTTATCGAGCTGGAAGAGATTGAATCCAAAATTAGCTCTTCAGAAGGATTCAAACTAAAGAAGCTGGAGGTCAAGAGGGACCGGCTGCAGTTTAAGCTCATGTGGATGCGAAAGGACGGCCAGGAGCGCATTAGAGAGCTGAAGATGTGGGCTCAGATCATGCAAGAACTCGCTGAGTCTGATGTCTTTGACCTCGACAATAAGGATACAGATGAGCTGAAAGCCTTCACATTACGGTATCTCTGGGAGCTGCCTGCCGCTTGCCGGGCTGGAAATGATGTTGGGGGCGCAGTCAATATCATAGCCCAAGCCAGGACGGGTCTCGCCGAATGCGAGAGGCGCAATATCAAGCTGCCTGCTAACCTGGTGGAGCGATCCAAGAGGCTTCTGAAGGGGGCTTGAAGGGG
>JAQVZT010000341.1 GCA_028708055.1 Methanothrix sp. | reverse complement strand
TGCCTATGACCTCGGCGATTTTGGTGTGCGTATAAAAATCGCCTGAGCCTCGCGAGCCCACCCCGAAGTCGCCCATGGAAACGCCCACGCTCTCCAGCCGGAAGACATCGCCCCTGGGGTGCAGCGTAGCCTTTGCCTCCTCCAGGACCGCCTCCGCCAGGATGAGAGCCTTATTTTCGGGTATTCTCTTGACCTCTCTGATCAGCGAAATGAGCTTGGGCTTGATCTCCGGGTCCTCTCGAAGCAGGCCCCTCTTGGCAAATCCTTCCAGATCCATGGGGCGGAGATGGCGTTCACCGGTAGTAAAGCATTTGGCAGAGAAAATTTCGGCCTGGTGGCTTTTTATTTGGATAAGGAGAATGTTTATGGGAAAGAAGGTCGTGGAGTCATATCGAGGCCAAAATCAAAATGAATAACGGAAATGGCAGGCTGCGAGACGCCGAGTTCGAGCCCGACTTTGATAGTCTGGATCGCGAACATATACCGCTGCCGGAGGCAGGCGGAATTGATGCCTTCCTGCGCCTGGAGGTCAGGCCTCATTCTTCAGACGCCCTGTGCTATCCGGCGAGCGCAACGGTGGATTACGAGATCAGATTCATTGTATACATTTGCAGGACCCCACTGGTGAGAACGCTAGAGGAGATTCAGACAAATACCATAGCGCAGGAGAAGGAAACGGGAGAATTGCTAGAAAGCGTTAAAGAGGGGGGAGTCTCATAGCAATAATTCCGCCTCTTCCAGGAGTGCAAGTCGAGGCCCTTGCCAAATTCCTTGGAGATTGCGGAAAAGGAAGTGATATATCTCGTGTTCTCGAAGACTGCGAGTTAGTAGACAATTCTGGAGAGTCCACGAAATGGCGCCGTCTTCATTGGATATTTCAAGATTCCCAGAGAAATTGTGGTTGTGCCAATAAAATACTTGGTTTCATTCAGGCTTATCTTTCTCCGGTTCGTTTTGTTGGAAAGAATGAACTTTTCGAAGCAGAACGTACTCAACTCAACATTATACTGGCATTCTCTGGGATAGAGTACGGCTCTGATGGACAGTTCAGGAAACGAGAAGCCGTTAAAACGATCAGCGAAGCAGAAAAACGCGTTCGGACCATTCAAGGCAAGTTCCAAGGTAGGCGCATTCATCCTGAAGTGCTAAGGTACTGCAAAATCGAGCTTATGCAGGACAATTATTTCCACGCAGTCTTCGAAGCCGCAAAAGGTCTAGCGCAGAGAATTAGGGACATGTCGGGCATTCAAGCCGATGGTTCTGCCCTGATTGATCGAGTTTTCTCAATAGAGCAGCCGATTCTTGCATTCAACACTCTTCAAACGGATACAGAAAAGTCGGAGCATAAGGGATTCGCGGCACTGCTCAAAGGCTGTTTTGCCGCTGTTCGCAATCCGTTAGCCCACGAGCCCAAGATACTCTGGGATGGAGATGATGATGCTGCTGACTACCTAACGTTGATCTCATTGCTTCATCGAAAACTGGACGACTGCTTTCAAACACGTCTCGGAGGTAAGTGATGTGATCGCTGACATCGAGCCATATTCTGTGATCAACGATTCAGGTTCGTCCTGGTTTGAAGAAATCTTAGACTACTGGGAGCTCCGGCTCCTCATAGAAAACTAAGAGCCGCAAGGACCCATTGCGGAGGACGACTGAAATGAGCGACAAAGAGGGCGCAGATGCGCCAGATACAGGGATCGTATTCTACCAGACAGAGGATGGCAAATCCCGCATTCAGGTTCGGATGCAGGATGGCACCGTCTGGCTGAACCAGAGACTGCTGGCTGAGCTTTACCAGGTGTCGGTGCCAACCATCAACGTGCACATTTCCACCATTTATGCCGATCACGAGCAAAGCCCTGAGGGAACTATTAGGAAATTCCAAATAGTTCAAACCGAGGGCAGCCGTCGGGTAGAACGTTTGGTGGACTTCTACAGCCTTGAGATGATCCTGGCTATCGGCTTCCGGGTACGTAGTCACCGGGGCATTCAGTTCCGCCGCTGGGCCAGCGAGCGATTGCGGGAGTACCTGGTCAAAGGCTTTGTTCTCGATGACGACCGGCTAAAAGGAGAGCGACCCCCAGGTCAAGACTATTTCGATGAGCTGCTGGAGCGCATCCGCGATATCCGGGCCTCAGAGAAGCGCTTCTACCAGAAGGTCAAAGACATCTATACCCTTTCCATTGATTACGATTCCCAGGCAGAGAGCACCCAGGCATTCTTCAAAATCGTTCAGAACAAGCTGCACTGGGCGATCACCGGCCATACCGCAGCAGAGCTGATCTCTGAGCGAGCAGATTCCACCAAGCTGAATATGGGGCTCACAAGCTGGAAGGGAGCAAAGGTTCGCCAGTCGGATGTGCTCGTAGCCAAGAACTACCTTCTGGCTGACGAGATCGCCCAGCTCAACCGCCTGGTGAGCATGTGGCTGGACTATGCCGAAGACCAGGCCCAGCGCAGACGCCCAGTCTACATGAAGAACTGGCAGGAGAAGCTGGACGCCTTCCTGCAGTTCAACCAGAGAGCCATTCTGGAGCACAGCGGGAGCATATCAATGGAAGAGGCCAGAGCGATGGCCCTGGAGCAGTACCACACCTTTAGCAGGCGGCGCATAGAAGAGAGCGATGCTCTCGCTGAGAAGGAGTTTGAAGTGGAGGCCAGAAAGGTGCTTGGCAAAGGTCAGGAGGAACGAAAATGAGCCCTTTTCCGCATCGCTGCGCCCGTTCCCCCTCATCTCCTGCCAAACATCCGCTCCAGCTGGCCGTCACCCACCGTCACCATCACCGGCCTGCCGTGCGGGCAGGTGAGGGGATTATTGCAGCGGTAAAGGTCCTCGACGAGCTTTTTCATCTCCGAGAAACTCAACTCCCTGCCCGACTTTATCGAGCCCCGGCAGGCCAGCAGCCTGAGTATCTCGTCCCGGTTGCTCGATCCAGGGCTCGGCTTTCCCTGGGTGAAGAGGTCTCTGAGAATGTCGTGCACCGCGTCGCTGCTCTCCAGCCTTCTGCCGAGAGCAGGAACGGCCCGGATGGTGTAGGTGTTTCCCCCAAATGGCGCCAGGTCAAAGCCGATGTCCCGCAGCGTCTCCTGCCAGGAGGCCATCATGATCATCTCGCTTGCAGAAAGCTCCAGGGAGATCGGCTCGGCCAGCTCCTGGCGGATCTTCCTGTCCCGGTAGCGCTCCTGGAGCATCTCGAAGCGGATGCGCTCCGCTGCGGCGTGCTGGTCGATGAGCACCAGTCCATCCTGGCTCTCTGCCACGATGTAGAGCCTCCTGATCTGGCCCAGGATGCGCAGGCCTGGCCCAGACTCGGGGCGAGCGGACGATTCCGCTTCCAACCCTGCGTCCGCCTGCCCTAGTGGAAGGATCCTCTGCTCGTAGCCGTAACCCTGGGCGATGGTGGACTGATGAAGCGGCAGCGCGGCCT
>JAQVZT010000340.1 GCA_028708055.1 Methanothrix sp. | reverse complement strand
CCCATTCCCTGAGAAAGCGCTGCGCTCCCTGGCCGAGAGGGGGTGCAAGTTCATTTCTGTGGAGATGAGCGACGGACAGATGCGGGAGGACATTCGTCTTGCCACCGGCTGCCGTCAGGTCGAGCTTGTCAGCCGCTACGGAGGAAATTTGATTGGAATGGATTCGGTCATGAGCAAGATAAAGGAGGTGGCATAAAATGGCAGCAGTTGAGAAGGTGATCGGAGCGCATCCGGGAATGTATGCAAGCTTTCCCAGAAAGGGCGGGGCTGCACAAACAGCTACCCATTACTGTCCCGGTTGCGGACACGGCATTTTGCATAAGCTCATCGGCGAGGCTATGGCTGATCTCGGCATCCAGAACCGGTGCATCGTGATCAGTCCTGTTGGGTGCGCGGTTTTCGCCTACTACTATCTTGATTGCGGCCATATGCAGGCTGCCCACGGTCGAGCTCCGGCCATCGCTACCGGCATATCGAGAGCAGAGAATGAGGCCATCGTCATCTCCTACCAGGGAGACGGCGACCTGGGCTCCATCGGCCTGAATGAGACCATTCAGGCTGCCAACCGGGGCGAGAAGCTGGCAGTTTTCTTCGTCAACAATAGCGTTTACGGGATGACCGGCGGCCAGATGGCGCCCACAACTCTCATCGGTGAGGTCACGGCCACGACACCCAACGGACGCGATGCCCAGGATCAGGGATATCCCATTCACATCTGCGAGCTGCTGGATACGCTGAAAGCGCCGGTTTTCATCGAGCGAGCATCTCTATCCGACATCGAGCATATCAGAAAAGCACGCCGGGCAGTCAAGAAGGCTCTCGAGATTCAGAGGGATAAGAAAGGGTATGCCTTTGTGGAGCTGCTCTCCCCCTGTCCTACTATCCTGAGGATGGATGCCAAGGCCATAGCGAATTTCGTCAATGAGCAGATGGAAAAGGAGTTTCCGCTTAAAAGGTTCCGGGACAGGACCGAGCAGGTGCAGTCCATAAACCGAGCGGAGAGCGACTACTCAAAGGAGTCTCTGGATAAGGTCTTCGGCTGCGAGGGCGGAGTATGTGTGCAGTTTCTGGACGATCCGGAGTTTGTGGCCAAGGGCGTGAAGATAGCCGGATTCGGCGGACAGGGCGTGCTTAGCATGGGACTCGCCCTGGCCCAGGCGGGATTTGGAAGCGGGCGCTATGTGTCCTACTATCCGGATTACGGGCCCGAGCAGAGAGGCGGGACCTCCAACTGTTCCGTAGTCATCTCCGGCCAGCCCATCGGCTCGCCGGTGGTGGACCGTCCTGATGTCCTGGTAGCCTTCAACAGGCCCTCTCTGGAGAAGTTTGCCCCGACGGTCAAGAAGGGCGGACTAATCCTCTATGACTCACAGATCGGCCAGTTCCAGGCACCTGATGGGGTCAGAGCCATATCCGTCCCGGCTACCGGAATCGCTGAGGAGCGCGGAACCCCGCAGGCGGCAAATACCGCCATGTTCGGGGCGCTGATGCAGACCGGCAATCTGGGGCTGCCCCGCGAGGCTTATGGAAATGCATTCAAGGTGACCTTTGCCAAGAAGCCCAAGCTCATTCCCAAGAATCTGGATATTCTGGAAGCCGGGGCGCAGGCCGCCAAGGTGCTGGAGATGTCGAGCAAGAAGTGAGAAGCTGGCGGTCCCACTCGCAGGGCGGGTGGGATAAACACCCTATTTTGTATTTTTTTTTCGATGAACAATGCTTATATGCTTCAGTGCCCATTCAGTGTACATCAGGTGAGGGGCCATGAACATCAATCTGGGCGCACCGTATGAGGCCGCCATAAAGAGCATCATTGAGAAAGGTTATGCAGGGAGCCAAACAGAGGTCATACGCCAGGCCATTCTTGCTTACGAGCGGATGATCGAGGAGGAAGAACTGGCCCTGGTGCACAAAGCGGTCGAGATAGAGATGAAAGAGATCGAGTCCGGAAAGTGCGAAATTTATTCTTTTGAAGACATAAAGAAGATCGTCGAGAGCTAACACAGCGGCCATGGATATCATCTTTTCAGCATCTGCTAAAAAAGAGATGGAGAATCTGGAGCTAGAGCTGAAATATCTATTCGTCGAGCGCCTTGAGAAAATGCAGAGAGGACCTCCTCGTAAGCATATGAAATATGGAATACCCTGTCACGTAGAAAAGGTGACAAAGCAGGCGAGAATCGTCTATAACATCAAAGGAGATCTGATTTATGTCCTGCACTGCTTTGCCGATCACAAGGGGTACGAGCGCTGGTTTAAATCGTATAAGTAAATCATCCTGATGATTCCTGCCCCAAATGCCTGAATAAAAAATTTGTATCTAGAGCACTCTGCACTCACGCACAGGGCAGCCAGTCGACGCTAATGGCCCCGCAGGTAGAGTTGCCCCAGAGCTGAATGAACTTCTCGATGGAGAATACGCCGGTCAGGTCCTCGACGCTGCGGCCATATTCGGCATGCCTTCCCTTGAGCTGGTCATCAGCCAGTGGGTCTCTGGAGATCCAGCCGATGTGGGCCACGCCGATGACATTGCTGTTCAGGTTGGCCTCCAGTACGCCAGTGCAGCATGGGATTTCCAGAGCGCATGCGCCAGGCATGGATTTATCGATGCAATATGTCGGATAGGACTTGGTCTTGACCTCGGTGCTCTTCTGCAGGTGCTCAGCATGAGTGTACATCTCAGTCAGCACAGCGCCTATCCGGTAGTTCTGAACGCAAAGCTTCTCAATCCACTTCTGATCATAGGTACCGGTCTGATAGGAGACAGGCATGTATTCAAACTCCGCCTCCTTTGTGAAGTTGATGTAATCCTTTCGAATGCTGAAGTCAACCCACAGGCCCTTGTGAACATAATAGGGCAGAGAACATCCTGTATCTATTTGCCTCTCTCCTTCCAGTTCAGTCTTCTCTGTGACGACGTTTCCGGACCCCGATTCCTTTTCGACCATCTTTTGGCCATTAAAGCCCGTCTGGGTGGAGACGATCATCTCCACGTTCTTGTATCCTACGCCATTTACAGATGCCTTTTCGTACATGTAGTTGGCAGAGGACGCGAGTCCAATCAGCGCCACTGCCAGCACTACTAGCACAAGCAATTTTTTCGTTTTATGTCCCTCCTAAATCAGAATTTCTGATGATCGTAATATATGAAATTTTAGGCATTTCCATTTCGCTCATTACCAGAGCAATATCCCCGCGTACCTCACCGCGTAAACCACGCCCACCGCTATCACCAGCAGCCCGAAGAACCTGGTCGTCCAGGCCCCGATGGAGACATACTTCTCTCCTATCCTCCCGCCCACCGCTCGGGAGAAAGTGGCAATGGGAATGATGGGAACGCCGTGGCCGACCCCGAAGATGAAGAGCATCACGCCACCCGCCAGGGGAGTGATATTTTGCGAAGCCAGCCAGATCAATACCGGCAGAACCATGGAGAG
>JAQVZT010000339.1 GCA_028708055.1 Methanothrix sp. | reverse complement strand
GTCAGCAGCCCTGAGGCGATCTCTACGCTGGTTCTCGCTATGAAAAGGGACAGCTCCAAAGACGTTCGCCTGCGTGCGGCAGTGGCCCTGCGCAAGCTCGGGGCGATCGCGGCCCTGCGAGAGCTGTTAGGCTACAGCGATTCGGAAATCAGGGGAATGGCAGTTACCGGCCTTGCCAAGATCGGAGACAGAGATTCTTTGCAGGATGTGGCAAAGCTGCTCGACGACGGGAGCACAGAGGTCAGGCGCCGAGCCGCGGCTTTCATGGGAGAGGTGGCTGGCAAAGAGGGCTGCAATGAGTCGGTGAGCTTCATGGCCCGGGCTCTGCAAGATAGCGATAGTACAGTTCGCTGCGAGGCCCTCAAATCCCTGGGCAAGATAAAGGGTGAGGAAGCCTGCGACCTGGCTTTGCAGGCCCTAAAAGATCAGGAATGGCAGGTTCGATACACGGCTGTTACCGCCCTCGGTGAGATAGGCCATAATAAAGCTCTCGATTCCCTGGTGGGTATTATGTTCGGAAAGGAGGACGAGGAGATCAGGGCCTGGGCGGCCTGGAGCCTGGGAGAAATTGGAGACGAGAGAGCGATAGAGCCGCTTCAACGGGCCTACAAGACCTGTCCCACAGAAGTTATGAAGAAGGCCAAAGATTCGCTGGTAGTGATCTTCAAGGTTGAGATCTAATCCTAATCAGCCTGCTCCTTTAAAGGAGAGGCCGTCTCCCCCGGCTGCCTCATAAGGATAACATTGCTGTAGGGGTAAGGTATCTCTATACCTTCCTTGTCAAATCTCTTCTTGACCGCTTCCCGAATATCACATCCCGTGTCGAATGCTACTCCACGATTAGGTACATGAAAGGTCAGCCTGAGGTTAACTGCGAAATCTCCCAATTCTGTGAGGCGGACATTGATCTCTTTATCCTTCAATACATGAGGATGCTTTTTTGTCTCCTCAATTATGATACTCCGGGCTTTGTTAATATCTGATGCATATCCTATCCCGATATCCACCGGCCATATACTTTCGGGATCGCCAAGACTCCAGTTAACGATATAGTCGCTGCTCATCATGCTATTAGGGACTATAATCCTCCTCAGATCCCAGGTACAGACAACCGTATGCCTCAGGGTCAGATCTTCAATATGACCATATTCTCCTTTAAAATCAACATAATCGCCGATGCGAAAAGGCTTGAAGACAACTAATAGGATTCCAGATATTATGTTTGATAATGAGTCCTGAGCTGCAAAACCTATGGCAAGGCCGGCTACGCCCGCACCGGCCAGCATGGCTATAGCCACTCGATTCAAGAATGGAATCTGCAGTATAATCATCAGAATTCCAATTATATATATTGCTGCAACTATAAGTCTGCGAGAGAGTGCATGAGAGGTTTGGTCAAACTCTTTAGTCATCTTTCCGGCTTCTAGAATTCGGGGGATATGCTTCTTAAGCAGTTCATCCACAATTCTGGCAACGAGAATGGTTGCTAGCAGTATCACCAGGATGGAAATTGCTGTGGAGATCAAATCCCATATATTTGTGCCAAGAAGCCTTTCCATATAATTAATTGAAAGATATTGCGAAGCAGATGTTGCATCAGGTGCAGAGCTCTGTCCTATCAATTGGGATGAAATTGCAGGATTCTTTGCAACTGGGTCAGCCATAATATGATTTGGTCAACCGCAATACTTAAAAGTTTTGTGATCAAAAACTAAAAAGTGATAGCCTATGGCATTCTTAGCCGAGAAGAATTTAGAATATTTCAATAAGCGGGTGATAAGAATGCCATTTAAAGCTGTTCAATGCTTTTGCCATCCGGCTTTTTTGTCACTATTATTAGTATTATTGCTTGCATCATATCCCATAACAGCGACGACTTACATCGTCTCAGAAAGAACAGACGATTATTCAATTCAAGGCGCCATTAATAAGGCAAAAGAAGGAGACAGGATAATTGTTAAAAGCGGGACTTATCCAGAAAGACTGAATATTACAAAGAAAGTAATTATTATAGGAGTTGACACTGGTGGAGGATTGCCAGTAGTTGACGCAAATGAAAGGAAGAGCGCAATAACTCTGTATGTGGATGGCATATGGCTGGAAGGTCTGTCTGTAGTAAATTCTGGTAACTCATGGCAGGATGCTGGTATAAAAATATTTTCTAATAATAATCATATTCATGGAAATATTTTAAATAATAATTCTTACGGCATATATTTATGGAATTCAGCTAATAATAGAATAAGATCAAATCTAGCAATAGGAAATGATGTTGGAATTGCGCTTCAATCCTTCGATAATAATACGGTGCAGGATAATCTTGCTGCAAATAATTCTTTTGCAGGATTTTTCTTGGGCAGTTCGAGAAATAATACCATTAGAAATAACACGGGGCAAGCAAATTCGTGGGTGGGCTTCCTGTTTAATGATACTGATAATAACACGATCCAAGGAAATATTGCCCAAGGAAACGCAAACGCCGGTATCTGGCTTCTGAACTCCCGCGGCAATCAGATAATAAATAATAACGCAAGCAATGGACCGATATTTGGATTTGTGCTGGATGCATCATCAAATAATACAATCTCAGAGAATACAGCATTCAAAAACCTTGATGGAATAAGCATGGACAGGTCAAGCAGAAATATCATAAAGTGCAACAATATTAGCAACAATGTGTTTGGCATTTACCTGGACAGCTCCAACACAAATGTGATCTATCTCAATAATTTCATCGAAAATATAATGAATGTCTATTCTCATAACTCCTCTAATCGATGGATTTCCGAGAAATCAATTAACTACCTGTATAAAGGCATTATGAGATATGCAGATAATATTGGAAATTTTTGGAGCAATGATCGAGGAGTTGATGAATATGAATCGGGTATTGCCAAGTCCGGCTATAATTCCGAATTTGTAATGGATAAGAGTCCCTTGGTCTCTCGTAAAGAATTCTATAAAATCTTGGGATAAATAAAAAGTATCATTTCCTCAAGACATGGCAGGATCCCCCATTCATCTTTTTAAAATAATCCTGGTGGTACTCCTCAGCCGGATAGAAGGTCGAGGCAGGAACTATCTGTGTTGAGGATTTCGCTTTGAAAACGCCGGAGAGGTCAAACTCCTCTTTAGACCGCTCTGCCTCTATTCTCTGCTCTTCGTTGTGGTAGAAGATGGCGGAGCGGTATTGCGTCCCCACATCCGGTCCCTGGCGGTTTGGTGTGGTTGGATCGTGCATTCTCCAGAAGATAGAGAGCAGCTCTTTGTAGGATACCACCTTTGCATCAAATCTGATCTGAACTGCCTCGGCGTGGCCGGTTGCTCCCGTGCAAACATCGCGGTAGGTAGGATTGGAATAGGACCCGCCGGTATAGCCAGCCGTCGTCTCTACCACTCCTTTGACGCTCTGGAAAATGGACTCTACTCCCCAGAAGCA
>JAQVZT010000338.1 GCA_028708055.1 Methanothrix sp. | reverse complement strand
AACGGCAGATCATATCCAGTGCTGGAGGTGCTGAAGGCCTCGCTCCTGTTATAGCCGGCCTTTCGCAGCATTGTAGTCACTGCTGCTGCATAATCCACGCATACTCCGGTCTGCAGGATGTTGACGGTGGCATGGGTGGGAAACATTCCCAGCACAGCGCTGTTCTCGCTCATGTTGCTGTCCGAATGCCAGGCAGATACCCCCCACTCCTCAGGCCGGCAGGAGAGGTTGGCCACATTCTCATTGAAGCCGTCCCTAAATGAGCAGGTTCCGGCCAGATCAGGGCTACAGACGCGCATGCATTCCGGATAGCCTGAGCAGCAGGCCTTGAAGACCGCATATCCTCGCATGTATCGAGCCTCTGGCCCGAAGGAGTTGATGATATACAGCCCCCGGCACCTCTTCCGGTCACCGCTTGAGTTGGCGCAGGCATTGATTGCCTCTTCCACAATCCAATCCAGGTCCGGATGGCAGACTTCCATCTCCTGGCACTGCTCCGGTGCATTGGGCCAGATGTCCTCGCAGGGCGTATCCGGAGGGTAATACTTGGGCCGGGGATTGACCTTGCTGCAAACCCAGGGAGGTGCAATTGCTATCTCCACATAGTCCTGCACCCATGAGCCGGAGGAGTTGCTCACCATAAGGGTGATGTTATGCCACCCCGGGCTAAGGCTGCTCGCCCTGAACGATTGGTTCCTGCCAAGGATTCCGTCCCGGCTTGATTGCCACAGGTAGTCCAGCGGCCCTTTTCCGCAGTCTCCCGCAGAAAAGAGCACGCTCGTTCCCTTGGGAAAGGTGCGCACGTCGCCAGGAGAGAGTATTTTAGCTCTGAGCTGACCGTCCGGCATTTCACCAGCATTGACGCCGCCTGAACTCGCTTCTCTGGATGCCGGCAGAGGACTGCTGCTCAGCAGCGCTTTCTTTTGCAGATCTGCTGCGGGTCCGCCGCCACATCCACAGCCCTTAGGATCAGCCTGCTCTGCAGTGCTATTCATTCCCGGCACAATTCCTGCCTCTGCCCCCCCATAACCGTGACCCGCTGAACCGGGACCGGCCGGGCCGGGAAGATGCGTCAGAAGGGCAATGGCCAGGGAAATCAATGCCAGGCTGCCAAGAGCATAGATCAGATAGCTCCACCACCGGCTGCCTTGGCCGAAGAGCAGAGGCAAGCGGCTGAAATTTCCTGAAAACAAAAGGGCAAGACCGCTGAAGATCAGGAGCGTTCCCGGTGCCGCCCAGGCCTTCCAGCCATAGGGGAGCAGGGTTATCGCCGCCTGGGCAAGTGGAAAACCAAACAGGCCGGCAAAGAGGAGGAGAATGCAGGCGGCATTTCTGCTGAAGCGCAGGGCAGCAGCCGTTACCACAACAACTGTCAGGATGGCTATGCAAGCAATCCATTCTCGATAAAATCCCAACGCTGCAAAGATGGAGAGGGCATACATCCCCCCCAGAACGAGCAGCCCTCGCCAAATTCTGCCTCCGGGCCAGGCGAGGGCCGCTGCCACCATCCCCACGAGTCCCAGGAGAATGATGAGAAGGCCGCCGGCGGCCTGCGAAAAATAATAGTCCAGCTCGCCAGGCCTGCCTAGCGATGGAAAAGCAAATAGGAGAAACACGCCTCCCACTGCAATGGCCGCCGCCCCCCCAACAAAACCCAGAAGAGCCAGGGAAGCCAGGATCTTCGGTTCTTTATTCATCACTTCCTCTCCGTTCTTCTCATCAAGAGCAGCCATCGGGCTCACCTGGTGCATCCCCTACGGTTAAAACTATGGGCGGCATTGAAAAGAATGCCAGGATTTCGATAGGTATTTCATAAAAGCAGAAAATAATGATAGATCGATCTTTCATGGACATCTTCATGCAAGCGGCAATTGATGAAGCCCTTGAGGGGCTCAACGAAGGCGGAGTTCCCATAGGCGCCGTTCTGGTCGAGAACGGCAGGATCATCGGAAGAGGTCGAAACAGAAGAGTGCAGGATAGCGATCAGCTCATGCATGCGGAAATCGATTGCCTGCACAATTCCAGACTCACAGGAGGCTATCACAACACAACTCTCTATTCCACCCTTATGCCCTGCTACCTCTGTGCCGGGGCAGTGGTGCAGTTCGGAATTAAGAAGGTGGTTGTGGGAGAAGAAATGAGCGCGCCAGCAGCCAGGGATTTCATGCTCTCCCACGGCATAGAGGTAGTCAATCTTGATATAGCCCAGTGCCGGGAGATGATGGGAGAATACATCAGCAATAACAGAGAGCTTTGGAATGGTTTTCTGGCAGAGCTGAATCCCGATCTCTTGAAGCCTTCCGATTCGCCCATTTCCATCAGGCATCACTTCCTGCCGGGGGACGTCGGCTATATCACTTACCTGCACGCTGCTCTTCATGCTTTGCCGCAAGGCTGGGACCATACCTTTGACTCCTATGTGGCCATTCCGCTGGCTCAATTCGCCCTGAGAAGCAGCCCCCAGGAGCGCATCTGGATTGCGGAACGAAATGGCCAAATCGTGGGTTGCGTTGCTATAGTGAAATTCTCAGATGAAGAAGCACAGATGCGCTGGCTGATCCTGCACCCCGAGCTTCGGGATAAAGGCTACGGCAGGAGGCTGGTAGAGGAGGCTCTGGAGTTCTCGTTAAAGGCAGGATACTCGTCAGTATTTCTCTGGACGGTGAGCATATTGCCTGCGGCGGCAGGGCTGTATCGATCGATGGGCTTTGAGGAGAAAGAGAGGCTAACGCATGTGATGTGGGGCAAAGAAGTGACTGAGGTTAAATACGAATGGGTGGCAAAAAAAGGATGAAAGGCCCGGTCCGATCCGGTCCTCTCAGATCTTCTCCTGCCGGTATATGAAAAACCGGAGGCTGTCGTTGTCCGCGGTCCGCAGGCCGATTTCCGGAAGCAGGGAGATATCCCGGTTCCTGTTGAGCGTCAGGGCGCTGTCCTTATTGTCCATGGTGATGACGCCGCTACTGGCGTCGACAGAGGCGACGAGCATCTTGCCGAATGGCTTTTCGGGAGCAACGGAGACCGGCTTTTCGGATATCTGCCAGATTCCGTCGACAATAGCCTGCGACGTTCTGCCGTCGCTCACCGCATCTTTGAAGTGAACGACAATTGTCACCAATCCATTCTGAGCGCCAACATTTGTCCGGTACCAGTAAGTCTTGTCGGCGGTTGTAGCATATTCATTTCCAGGCGCGATGATCCTTGAGTTGACAGTCACTCCATCCCTGGACAGCTCCAGAAATGCTCTGCCGCTCTCATCGACGCCTTTCAGCAGAAGCCTGTAGCCCTCAGCCAGATCCAGGAAGTCGCCTTTGGCAAGGACTACCTTTTCGCTGCGGTCCAGCAAAATTTTCTCGATCTGCTCGCTGGCAAGGGAGTTATCATCTATGGACTCTCTATAGAGCATATCCTGCCCCATGTCATCTGCCTGGCGATATCCGGCAAAGTAAGG
>JAQVZT010000337.1 GCA_028708055.1 Methanothrix sp. | reverse complement strand
TGCACAGTCAACTACCCCACTCTGAATGGTGCGTCTTTCCACTTCATCGCCAAACTTGCGTCATGGATGTATTTACGCAGTGGTTTTGGGTCTCTGGGCACCACGGGCAGCTGGCATCCCCGCGATAGGCATGTCCTGGAAGCATTGCAGTCTCAATCACACGAGAATCCGCAATAATTGGATGCAATTCGGGGTATTATGCCATTCTTGCCCTTTGAAGCGAATATGTTCGATCTTTCGACGGTTCTTCTTTGATGCTAAGAGATCTTTATATTATTAATATGTAACCAGCGGTCTCATTGAGTGTTACCAGATGGCTAAGAGAGTCTATTGCAGCAACATGAAGCTCGATAATCTCAGGTTCTGTAAACCCAATCGGCAGACCTTAACTCTATCTAAACAATTTTAAATTACATCAAAAATGCTGAAATAATTTAAATTATTAAAAAATTAAATATGGCATCCGATTTTAATCTAAATCAAATGCTTCCCTCAACATGCACCATTAAATCTGTATTAGCTTTCTCGCTCCATATAGCATCAACGTGTACCTTAGCTGATGACCAGCCTTTGAGGGAGACACTGGCCGAGAATTGCTGCTTTGCTGATATGTCCGACTGATCGAAAACAGCATCTCCGTTGACCATAATGCGAATTCTCCAGGTACCGTTTTCCGGAGAGACGATCCACCCAGTGGCATGGATTGTGATCTGCCAGGGGAATGGATTGGAGTAAGGTCCCAGATCAGTGGTCCCAAATCCATTAGTAACAGGGATTCTGATATCCATTGAATGGTTAACGCCGAGTTTCCCTGATTGCATCCTGCTGATCAGCTTCTCGGTCTCTTCGCTAATTCCGGCTTTGGCTCTTATTTCACGCAATATATTGACTGGAGGTTCCATTGCTCACTCACCATCTTTCAAACTTTTTTTAAAACTTCGAGTAGGTCTATTATCATTATATTTGAATGTTTCTTAATCAGATGTGCCTTCTGGCAGGCATGAAGCGGTTCCATTACGTAATGCTCAGAGAAAGTCTTATGAATCGCTAACTGATGCTCCGGCTAATGATCCTCAACCCCAATTGAGCGGAGCAGGAATCAAGACCGCAAGTTGTATTGAGAAAGATAGTTGGAACACTGTGAAATGATAAAGAGTCCTCAATTCATGAGCACATTATGACGACTCTCGCACATGGGCACAAAGAGGATTGAGTAGCCTCCAAATGTTAATTACAGGGCTAGCCAGCTAAACACGCACTAGATTTTTATCGGGAGCCATCGGGCCGGGAGTGGTGCCGCTCGTGGGCCAGGCCAACCTGGCCCGCGGCCACCGTCCTCCAGGCGGGCTCGCATGCAGGCGCGCAGGCTCGGGCTCACAGGTGTGGGGCTGCTCAGGTTTGAGGTCAAACGGCAGCGGCGCAATCTCGCAAAAAGATGCATAATAATTGTTTAAATAAAAATCAGCAAAAAGATCTAAATCAGCGGCTCCGGCTGCTTTTCCTCTGGCACCAGCGGCAGCCCTGCCCGGTGCATGGCCAGCGGCCCGGAAAAGTGCAGAGCCCGATTAAGGAGAAGGCGCTTTCCCTCTAGAGTCATCGCAAATACCGGAATGGAGACGCCCATCTGCAGGCAGGCTCTGCTGCCCGCGATCTGCCGCACCTGCTTTGAGGCGCAGGACCAGATCAGATCGCAATTTTCCGCCAGGACCGCGGCCTGATCCTCGCTGATGCCGGTAGTGTGGACAGCCAGCAGGAGCGGCCTTGGCGCAATCTCTTCCCCCAGCCTTCTGATGGCCGCAGCATCCTGGGGATTCGTCCCGGCCACAGTCACAGCGATCCGCTTGTAGCCAGCTGAGACTGCCATTTTGAATCCCTCCACCTGGTCGACCCTGGCCGTCCGGTCAAGGAGAAGGCAGCCCTTCTGCTCCAGGCCATCCTGGATCTTGGCAATAGGCTCGGTCTTGATCAGTCCGGTCATGTGGGCACCGATGGCCTGCAGAACATCCGGCCTGCTCGCTACCACCGTCCCTGCGCCCTCGCAGACCACAACGGCGCTATCCACCAGGCCTTCGTCCAGAGCATCGCTTAGAATCTCGGATGCTCCGAAGCTGACCGGCTTATCCTGAAGCTCCAAAACCCGATTGGGGCCGTACATCCCCAGCTCTTGCATGTGGCCCTGCAAAACCTGCTGCACGCTCTCCCGGCTTTCCCTGGCGATGCCATAGAGATCACGGCGCAGCGGGCAGCATAGGATGCCGGGATCGGTCAGAACCTCAACCTTGCCATCCTTAATCCGGATGCGGGATTTGGCCATCTCCAGAAGATGTTCGGACATTTCCTCCTCCTCCCGCTACCTGGCGATCCTGGTATTGGTCGATTTGCATCTCGGGCAGGGCAGCTTGTAGCCGAAGCCCCTGAAAAGCATGCTACAATCCTGGCATCGGTAATTTTTGGCAAAGACCTCTTCCATGCTGCCCAGATCTATTCCGCAGCCGCAGGTGGCGCACATGATAATGAATATAGCTTTTTGATCGTAAATAAGTTATCCCAACGATCACACTGATCTATATAATAACCAGATTATTTAATTGCGATCAGGTTAAATAATCATCTGGATAATAGTTACGGTTTGAGCCAAGATGCCGGTCCAGGCTTTCTGTTGATTCCCATAATAAATGTCGATGCAGGAAGAGGTATGCGAATGACCCAGGACGATTCCAAGAGTAAGAGCAATGGCGAGAGCAATGACAAGAGCAATAGCGAGAACAATCGCAATAGCAAAAAGAGATTGACTCCGCTCCAATTTCATGTGACCCAGCAATGCGGAACTGAGCCGCCCTTCCAGAACGAGTTCTGGAACAACAAACGGGCGGGCATCTATGTGGATGTGATATCGGGCGAGCCGCTATTCAGCTCGCTGGACAAATTCGATTCCGGCACCGGCTGGCCGAGCTTCTCCCGAACTTTGGATGAAGGAAATATTGAGACAAAAACGGATAGCAGCTACGGCATGAATCGGGTGGAAGTGCGCAGCAAGCATGGCGCCTCTCATCTCGGTCACGTATTCGATGACGGACCAGCTCCAACCGGCCAGCGCTATTGCATCAACTCTGCATCTCTGCGGTTTATTCCTGCCGATGATCTGGAAAGAGAGGGATACGGCGAATATGCAGATCTATTTCAAGGGTCCGATTCTGTCGAGAAGGCCGAACCGGACCTTCAGACTGCCACCTTTGCCGCAGGCTGCTTCTGGGGAGTAGAGTCCATTTTCCAGAGCGTCAAAGGAGTGGTAGAGACGACCGCTGGCTATACCGGCGGGTCCTATCCCAATCCTACCTACCGCGATGTTTGCACGGGAGCAACCGGCCACGCCGAGGCAGTTCAGATCAGATTTGATGCAAAGGTGGTATCCTACAAAGAGCTGCTCTCTATCTTCTGGAGAATGCACGATC
>JAQVZT010000336.1 GCA_028708055.1 Methanothrix sp. | reverse complement strand
AAATGGAAAGATACGGAAGCGGCAGCAGAGGCGGCTACAACAGCGGCCCCAGAGAGATGCACGATGCCACCTGCGCAGAGTGCGGAAAGACATGTCAAGTTCCCTTCAAGCCCGATGGATCCAGGCCCGTGTATTGCAGCGAATGCTACCAGAAGCATAAGCCAGCAAGATCCGGCTCCAGGCCACCGAGAAGATACTGAAGCTGTATTGATTATCTTATTACCTTAAACTATTTTTCATAATCTCTCCTGGCAGCAGGCGGAAGATCGCAGCATGCCGGTCAGAATGATGCGGGGGCTGAAATTCCCTGCATTATTTCTCGAGAGGGGCACATTAGGGCAGTTCAACCTGGTTATCTCCCTCTGGGTCAGCATCGCATCAAGGTTCTCCGGCTATTCTCATGACGGGATAATGATTTTATACTAGAATGAGATAATAATAGCAATGCAACTTAATGAAAAAATAAATGATGAAGCTGAACTGGATGACATCCTCCGGAATGCAGCCGACGGATATGGCGACCTGATGGCTGCGGCTTTATCTCATAATGTGAGCCTTTTATCCCTGCAGAAGAGATTATCCGAATTGCGAAATATTAAGGCAAAAAGCATTTTGCAGGAGAGAAAACAGGCTAATAGGCTTCAAAATATGGATGACAGGTTTTCATAGGATCGAAGACGGGACACATCAGGGTATTTCAGCAGAGTATATCAGCAGAGTATATCAGCAGAGTATATCAGCAGAGTATATCTACCAGCAAGTAACCTTATTTAGCAAATGGCGGAAAGAATGAATTACTGGGAGATGCAAAAGTCGTTCTGGAAGACGCCGGCGGGAATTGCAATCTGGGCTTTGCTCCTGGCGGCATTTTTCGGAGGAGGCCTTCTCGCTCTGAATGTCTTTGGCACCCCCTATCCGGTAGTAGAGCTATTTCGTGCCGATCCCGTAGTCGTAAGTCCGGGAAATGCCAGCAATCTGAGCTGGAGCGTGATCGGTGCAAGCCAGGTAAAGATCGATCCAGAGGTTGGCGAGGTAGCGCTCAGGGGCTCGATAAAGGTGCAGCCGCAGGAGACTACTACGTACCGGATTACGGCGGTAAATGGATCTACAAACAGATCGATTACTCTGAAGATAATGGTAGGAGAGCCGGGGCAACTATGATTTCTTCTAATTCGCCCTGCGATTTCGGTGTTGCGGTAAAATTTGCCTGTTTGCTGCTATTGTGCTTGCTCACTATCATGCCTGCTATTGGCCTTGCTTCCCTCGATGAGGCTTATGGAATAGTCACAAACGTGGTTGACGGAGATACCTTCGACGTTACCATGGAAAAGGCCAGCGAAAAAGTGGCCTACCGTGTGGAGAGAGTCCGCCTGGCAGATGTCGACTCACCGGAGATGGATTCAGAAAAAGGTCCGGATGCAAGGGATTTTACCTATGCTGTGCTCATGAACAAGAGGGTCTTTCTCGATATCGACGATCTCTCGGAAACCGGCCGGGATAGCTACGGCAGGCTGATATGTGTCGCATACCTGTCCGGATTTTACGGCCAGCCGATAGCAGCGCCCAATTTTAACCGCCTCCTGGTGGACAGCGGTTTTGCCAGTCTGGACAACTTCACCAATAATGAGTTTGATCCACGCAATTGGAGGTCTGAGAGTGCGCCTCAGATTGTGCCTCAAATAGGTGCTCAGCCCAAATCGGACCCATTGCAAAAACTTGGCTCTGACCTTCAGAAGAATTTTACAGATGATCTGCTGCCCAAGCTTTCCCAGTCGGCGGGAAGAGAGCTGGACAGGGCGGCAGCAGAGAGCTGGAAATGGATTAAAAACCAGATAAATGCGTCAACTACCCCTACCCCGGTCTGAAGAATGGGACTTCTTGTTCATGGGCAACAAGCGAAAATCCAAAAGCGCAAAAAAATAAGTGAAGCGGGAAGCACTTCGAAGCACGAAAGACTCAAGCTTCCTTTGCTTTTAGAGTTCCTGCCATCCTATGCGTCTTTGCTTTCCATGCGTTTATGCTTCGTATTCTTTCTATGCGCTTTTTATCATCGATTGAAGATCACTCCGTTACTCCAGGCGATCCCAACCACTTTATTTCCAGAATATTCTATTGTTCCCGAACCTGATCCGCTGCCATTGTCTCCGCTCCACTCAGCATCAACCTGTCCGTCAGCATTGATTGTGCCCTCGCCCTGTTCGGAGATCGGAGAGACAACCTGCCAGGTAAATGAATTTCCAGATTGCTGGATATCATAGACGAATCCTATGCTGCTATTCCAGCGCCCGGAGATGTCGATATCTTTCACATTTTCCGGCTGTGCGGGCTGTGCAATGTCTTTACCAGTATTTTCATCCCCGAAGGGGCTGGCAGGTTCGACATGGTCGACAAGGGCGCTGGTTTCGGACCCTTGCCCGCAGCAATAGTGAATGTTGGTCCAGTCCTCATCGTATCCTTCTTTTGATGCATAGACATCGACCCTCCAGGTTCCTGCCGGCACCTCCAATGTGCATTCACCCTGATCGTCTGCGGACCTTGCCACCTCTCTGTAGCCTGCGCCCTCTTTATCCCATATCAGAAATTGCAGTGATGCGCCACTCACACCCAGTTCATTGCCGCTGCAAATCTCGACAGCCTTTGCGTGCAGAAGGCAGTTATTGCCGGAGCTGCCTGCCTCTTCAAGTGATACCTTCAGTCTATCGCATACATTGGAATCCTTTTCTGCATCTACGGCACCATTCTCATCAGGCTTTTTTATGGCGTCCGGAGCCTTTCCCGGCTGCCAGGTATAATTATAATAATATACCAGCCCCCAGAGGTCGCGATCCATAAATATAATCTTGAGCGTCAGCTTATCCAGATCGGCTTCACAATCCCTGGTATCATGCTCCGGCACGGGCCAGGTCTCTACTGCGGAATTTAAGACCCTCGTTCCCTCTTCATAATCGCTGTCCGTGGCTCTCGCTGAACATGTCAGGATCGGGCCGTCCGGGAAAGCGACCGCCATGCCCATTTCATCCCATATGGTATTGCAGTCTCCATAATAGATCCTGAAGCTGGGGCAGTAGCATCCATCGAAATATGCCTCATTTTCAGGCTTATACATGCACGTGGCCGAGCAGCTCGCCCCGACGTCTATCTCCTCACCGGGACGCAGGACGCGGGGCGGCTCCTTCCAGTAGTATTCGTCGAATGCGGTGTGTCTGATCTCCTTGCCATTATCCAGATAGGATGTTTCGACCGAATACAATACGCAGGATTCATGCAACGCTATGTTCTGTTCATCGATAATGTCCTCAAAACCGTCGTTCGGGTCATTGCCGTGGGGAACAAAAGAAGAGTTGTAGTTCTTTGAAGTGAGAACCCAGACGCCATCATCTGCCGCACCGGACGATTCCTGGTCCTGCGCTAAAACGATTCCCAGCGCCGCGAAAAGAACTGCAGCGCCGATAA
>JAQVZT010000033.1 GCA_028708055.1 Methanothrix sp. | reverse complement strand
CACCACAGAGAGGTAATGAGGGATGTTTCCCGGCTCGAATAGCTCCTCGGGAAAGCCTATCTCAACGTTATTTCCCTCCGCCAGGATCACCCTGGCCGCAAGAGGATTGTCCTGGCCTCGCACCGCAGTCCAGGTGCCGGTGGACTGCTCGGCGGCAATTGCCTCAGCCGCCTTCTTTATGGGAAGGTCGGTCTCCACATAATATTTTGCCACAAGTTCCATATTACAGCTCCTGACGCCTATTCTCAGCCAGTAACCCCAGTGCCATCGGAAAAAATTCCATGATATTCCATTATAAATGGCATCGAGTTCTTCATGGCCAATACCGAGAATAGGTGAGTCTTTAGAAGATATAAGAACTTCTGCCGAAGCGCCTCAGGAATGCGCGGCCTTCATACTACCTTGAGGCCAAATATGATCCTTCCCAATATGATCCTTGACGGCAAGGCCTGGGCAGAGCCGGGGAAGAAATTGCGAGAGATATCCACAAATCGCAATGGTAAGATCGAAAGCTGCATTTTTCCGCTCGGGGCCAACATCTTTATTATCGAAGATGCCCCGACATACGGGCAAAAATGTCAGGAGAATCAATGAGTGAAGGCATAAATGATCACACTCGATACATCGTTGATCTGAGGCGCCACATGTGGATGGATGGCATCGAGGTGGAATTGCGGCGACTCATCTGGCAGATAGCCGTGGTCGGCAAATACATCTCCGCCAAGATCCACGAATCAAACCGCAAGCTTGCCGGCTTCAAGAATGTCTACGGCGAGGATCAACTGGCGCTGGACCGCATTTCCGACGACATATTGAAAAATATGCTGAAAAACTCCGGATTTGTTCGCGAGTATGCCTCCGAGGAGCTAAAGGAGATCGCACCCATCGGCCAGGGACAGGAAAAATATATTGTTACTGCCGACCCATTAGACGGGTCTTCTCTGGTGGATACCAATCTGGCCATAGGAACGATAATCGGCATTCACAAGAATTCCGTATTTGACTGCGGAAGGAATTCAATGGTGGCCGCCCTTTATATCACATATGGGCCGCTGATCACCATGATTTACTCCGCAGGAAAGGGCGTGCATGAGTTCGTGCTGGATCGCGAGGGTGAGTATGTTCTTTCCGAGGAAAATATCCGGCTTAATGAGAAAGGAGCAATCTTCTCGCCTGGCGGCCTGCGCAGGGATTGGACGGATAGCCATAAAAGATACATCGACCGGCTGGAGTCAGACGGCTACAAGCTGCGCTACAGCGGCGGCTTTGTTCCCGACATTAACCAGGTGATAATCAAGCGAGGAGGCATTTTTTCGTATCCTGCGCTAAAGAAATCACCCCAGGGCAAACTGCGGCTGCTTTTTGAGCTTCAGCCCATGGCATTCATCATGGAACAGGCGGGCGGAAGGGCTACAAACGGAAAAGAGGATATTCTTTCCCTTAACGTGACATCCGTCGATCAACGATCGCCCATCTACATAGGCTCGTCTGCAGAAGTCACTATGGCGGAGAAATTCCTCTCACAATAAATATACTCAGAGGATCGGCAATGATTTACGAGAATGAGGATCAGCTAAAGAAAGGATGCGAATCCATTCTGGCCTATGATGGCAGAGATGTTCGCGTCCTGAACGAGTCCAGGTTTCGGAAGGAATTGATTGATGATTTAATCTTTACCGCGGTTTTCAGTCCCGATCCTGCTACTTCGCAAGCAGCAGGCTTTCTCATCCGCCGGGGTGCAGCATCCCTAGGAATCATTTCTGCGTCAATTCAACCTCTTTACGAAGCTATGGGCCGCAGGGAAGTGGGCGGATTTACCGTTCCGGCAATCAATATCCGCGGCCTCACCTATGATGTGGCGCAGGCCGTATTCCGCGCCGCAATCAAAGGGAACGTGGGACCTATCCTCTTTGAAATCGCCCGTTCCGAAATAGGCTATACAAAGCAAAGGCCGCAGGAATACGTCTGCGCGGTTACGGCGGCAGCAATTAAATCCGGCTGGAATGGTCCGGTATTTTTGCAGGGGGACCATTTTCAGATAAATGCCAAAAAGTTCGCGGCAGATCCTGAAAAGGAAACCCGGGCGGTTAAGGACCTTATCAAGGAAGCGATTGCAGCCGGTTTTTACAATATCGATATCGATACGTCCACACTGGTTGACCTGTCCCAGCCCACAGTCAAAGATCAGCAGAGGACCAACTTCACCCTTGCTGCAGAGCTGACCGCTTTTATTCGCGATCTACAGCCCAAAGGCATCACGGTCTCGGTAGGGGGCGAAATCGGAGAGGTCGGCGGCAAGAACAGCACCGTTGATGAATTGCAGGTTTTCATGGACGGCTATCTTGAAGAGCTGAAAAAGCGCGGCAAGGCCCTCAAAGGAATCAGCAAGATAAGCGTGCAGACTGGGACAACGCACGGCGGTGTGCCCCTGGCCGACGGCACAGTTGCCAAGGTTAAAATCGATTTCGACGTGCTGGCAAAGCTGTCTGAAACCTCACGGGCGCAATACGGTCTGTCGGGTGCCGTGCAGCACGGCGCTTCCACCCTGCCCAATGAGGCGTTTGACCGTTTCCCTGCTACAGGAACTGCCGAGATTCATCTGGCCACCGGTTTTCAGAACATCATCTATGACAGCAAAGGCTTCCCGCCAGAGCTGCGAGAGAGAATTTATGATTACTTGAAAACCGAAATGCTAAAAGAACGGAAAGAAAAGGACACAGAAGAACAGTTCATCTACAAGACCCGGAAAAAGGCCTTCGGACCGTTCAAGATGCAGCTATGGAAGCTGTCATCCGGCGTCCGCGACGAAATCTGCTCCGAGCTGGAAAAGCAATTCGCATTCCTATTTGACAAACTCGAGGTTAACGGCACCAGGGCGGTCCTGGATCAATTCATCACGCCGGTTGATGTGCCTCTGAAGGGGCCCGAGGCGCTGAAAATCTAGAGCGGCAGAAGAGAGACGAAAGAAAACGGCCAGATCTGAGAAAAAAAATTCGGATATTTAGCGGATTTTTTCTCGCCGATTTTTTTCAAGAGCCAAATTTGCTGGGTCCAGAGGGCATCTCCAAGGCCCAGGAATTCGACCTTGTGATTGATAAGCTGCAAAAAAAGAGCACCCGACCTCAAAGCCGGGATCGCAACACCACCGGCTTAAGGTGGCCCATCCGGAAAGGTGCATCGGTTGCGACAGCTGCATGTTCGCTTGCAGCCGCATCCGCACAGGCACCATCTCCCTGCAAGACAGTGCCATCAAGGTGCAAACAAAAGGCGGGCATTTAAGGCGATTTTCGAGAGGTCGCCTGCCTGGACCGCCAGGACCCGCCCTGCGCTAAGCCTGCCCTGCGGGAGCAATGGAAGAGAGGCTAAACGGCAGAGCAGTCTTTCACAAGGACAGATGCGCAGGCTGCGGAAGCCCCGAGAAGGCCTGCCCAGGGCCATTGCGCCCAGGTGCAAGCAGTTCATCAACAGAAAGCGGTGAAAGTCACAGGAACTTCTCGGAGAATTGCGTTCCTGGGATGCTATGCAGCCGGGTCCGCAGGCCTGAAACGGCTGCCGGGCATTAAGGCAGTCATTTCGCGGCCACTGATAGCCCCTCCTCTTTACCACATCTTCGGATGATGGTTATATTAGATAGCAAGGTATATATTATACATATTAGTAAAGTAATGGTAATAGTATAAGGGATAGTCTTGAGGGGTACGATGAAACCAGAACGGTCTGAGATATTTGGCCGAATGGTCAGGTTCCTCGATCTGGACACAGATGGCTTGAGGCGAGCTGTTCTTGAGTCCATCATCGAGGCTCAAGAGTTTACAGTTACCTCCATTCATGAGAGCGTGTGCCTGAGAATCGATGTTTCCAAGAAGGTGATCGCCTCCATGATAGGCTACATTTGTTCACGTCTGGGAATATTGCATGTCAATAAAAAGTCATATCGCGCACCTATGAGCTATGTCTTAAGGGATGAATATGCGGATATTGCCCGTGCTGCTCTTGCCAGCCTATGACAAATGTTAAGTCGGCTCCCCGGACCGCCACAACGATCAAGGTCCGCTCCAAATCGGAATACGCAGTAAGCCGCTCTCGTGATCCATACCACGAGCTGATGCTCCGTCTTTTTCAGGAAGAGACCACGGCACAGCGGGGCAGAAGGTTCCTGACGATCGTGGAGGAGCGCCAGAAGAGTGGCGATCCGGTAAAGACTGACGAGTGGGAGAGGCTTCTGATTGATCTCGATGTGAGCCGGTCAGCCTTCTATGCCATGAGAAACAAGCTGCTCGGGGCTGGCCTGATAACAAATAGGGGTGGAGAATACCGGCTCTCCGGCGTATTCAGCCGCGATCTCATGGACATGGCTCGCTGGTGGTGGACTGCGGTTCTTGGAAACAATCTGGAGAACTTATGATAAGCAATCTTTTAATTCAGAGATCTGTTTCTCTATGGTTTCCACCACTTTTGCGTTTTCCATGAATTCCAGACTGCCCTGACAGAAGGGACAGATGAAGTTGGCCTCGCTTGCCTCGTCGAAGACGAACCGAGCACAGCCTTCCGTGCAGGCGTAAAAGATGTTCTCCCGCTCATAGGCCAGCCTTTCGTCCAATTTGCGCAGCAGCCTTTTGGCTTCCGATTCCAGTGCCTTCTCAAAATTCTCTGGACATAGTTGCCACAGATAGGTGAGCCAGCCCGAATCAGGATCTCGCTTGCGTCGATATATGGCCAGCCTGTGTTCATAAAGCAGGTAAAGGGTGCGTCGTACGGTATTCAGGCTGATTCCGGTAAGCTCTGCCAGCTTCTCGTCAGTAATTTCCTCGCCTGGTATGCATTCAACAATTCTAAGACCGTCTTCCCCTACAAGCTTGTTAAGATATGCGCGATGAATAGACTCCTCTATGACCGTCAACGAATCACTACCTTGATATGAGCCAGCTAGTATCGAATATGTATAGATTACTTCGAGGCAATGGCACATTTTGCCCCAATTTTGCTTTATATCTAAGTAAGGCTTTTCATCTATATATCCCCATCGTGAGCAAATTTTTTAGTAATCGAAGGCGGCTGCGAGCCACATTATTCTTCATCCGCAATTGGCTGAATTGGCAGAATTGGCTGATTGCTGCCGGTTAGTATGGCGGTACATCATCGCATCTGTAAAATGATTTTAATTTTGATCTGGCGCTTATTGCCTACTTTCCGATCCCAGCCAATCTGGCCGGTTCTGCAAAAGATTGATCTTCCATAACCATGCCTACCTTGGAAGAACAGGTGCGATTCATGATTCATACCGAGGCCATAGAGAAGGCAAAGAGCCACTTTGCCAAGCTGCTTGAGGAGCAGCTCTTGCGCGTTGACAGGATGAAGGCCGGAGAGGACTGGGTAGACTACAGCAAGCTTGCGCCGCTCATCATCGGCGTTGTGGGCGGCGACGGCATCGGCCCGTACATCACCGAGCAGGCGGTGCGCGTCCTGAAATATGTCCTGGCAGACGAGATTGCTGCCGGAAAGATCGAGCTGCGCGACATCCCCGGCCTGGACATCGAATCCAGGGTCAAAGTCATGAAGGCTCTCCCGGAGGGCGTCCTGGCAGCGCTCAAAGAGTGCCACGTCATCCTCAAGGGGCCGCTCACCACCCCCAAGAAGGGCGACAAGTGGCCCAACCTGGAGAGCGCCAACGTCTCCATGCGCCGCGAGCTGGACCTATTCGCCAACGTCCGCCCGGTCAAGGTTCCTGAGAAGGGAATCGACTGGATCTTCTACAGGGAGAACACCGAGGGCGAATACGTCCTGGGAAGCCTTGGCTATAATGTCACCGAGGATCTGGCAGTAGACTTCAAGGTCATAACCAGCCCGGGCGCGGAGAGGATCGTCCGCCTGGCCTTTGAGTATGCCAGAAAGAACGGCATCAAACGGGTTTCAGCAGTAACCAAGGCCAACGTAATCAAGACCACGGACGGCAAGTTCCTGGAGGCGGCAAAGCGTGTCGCCAAGGAATACCCGGAGATCGCCTTCGATGACTGGTTTGTGGACATCATGGCCGCCAAGCTGGTTGACGAGAAGCGCAGAAAGGAGTTCCGGGTCATAGTCCTGCCCAACCTCTACGGAGACATTCTCACCGACGAGGCAGCTGAGTTTCAGGGCGGCGTGGGCACTGCAGGAAGCGCCAACATCGGCAAGCGCTACGCCATGTTCGAAGCCATCCACGGCTCTGCTCCGCGCATGGTTGATGAGGGCCGGGCAATATACGCCGACCCGGCCAGCATGATGCGAGCCAGCGTGATGCTGCTCCGCCATATCGGCTATGTCAGCCAGGCGGCGAGAATGGAAAATGCCCTGGATATCTGCGGCCAGTTTGAGAAGAAAGTGGCCCTCACCGGCCGGTCAGACGGGGCAACGGGCGCCCAGTTTGCAGATTATGTCCTGGAGACCCTGAAGGACCCCAACCTGGAGAGCCGGGCTAAAAGCTATGCAAAGCTTTAGCTAAAATAATAACCTTAGTAGTATCTGTGCAGAATCTAGGAGAAGAATTGCTGGGCCTGAGCAAGGAGGACCTCTCCCTGCTCAGCGCCATTGAGACCGGGATGAAGACCCACGAATGGGTCCCGTCCTTTGTGGTCTCAGAATTGTCCGGCCTGCCGGATCCAAAGGTGCAGTTCCGGCTGGGCCAGCTATTTGAAAAAAAGCTGGTAGAGCGGGAGAAAATGCACTATCTCGGCTACCGCATTGATTTTGCCGCCTACGACCTTCTGGCGCTATCCGATTTTGTGAAAAAGGAAAAGATCTCCGCCTTTGGAGAAAAAATCGGCGTCGGAAAGGAGGCGGTGGTCTATGAGGCCCTGGGAGCGGGCCGCCTGGCAGTCAAGTTTCACCGCCAGGGCAGAACCAGCTTCAAACACATTCGCCGCCTGCGCGATCACCTCGAGGGCAAGCCCCGGGTCCCCTGGCTCTATTCTGCCGCTCTCGCCGCCCGCCGCGAATTTTCGGTCATGGAAAAGCTCTACCCGGCGGTGTCTGTTCCCAGGCCGGTGGCCAGAAGCCGTCATGCTCTGGTCATGGAGCTTGTAGAGGGCCCTGCCCTCAACCGAATCACGCTTTCCGATCCAGAGAACGCACTGGAGCTGATCCTTGGTGAGGTGGCAGCAGCCCTGAAACTGGGCATCATTCACGCCGACCTGAGCGAGTTCAATATCATCATCGATGATTCCGGCCCCAGGATGATCGACTGGCCCCAGGCGGTGGATGCCGACCACCCCCATGCCCAGCAGCTGATGGACAGGGACCTGGCCAACGTACTGCGCTTCTTTGAGCGCAAATACCGAATAGAGATGCCACTGGACAGAGCCCGGCAACTCGTGCGGGAAAAAGCGTCTGAGCAGGCGAAGGTACAGGAGAAGGTGCAGGAGAAGAAGACGAAGAATGGGTCAGAGACCAGAAAGGAGATGGGAAAGGAACGGGAGAGAGAGATGGAGCAAGAGAATGAGCAGGAGGCATTGAGAAGTTGAGCATATTCGGCGTGGATATTGCCAGCGGCTCACCGTCTGCCAGAAGAATGCCCTCCTACGATCTGGTGATACTGGAAGAGTCAAGTGCCACCGGCTTTCACATGATCAGCCGGCACAAGCTGATCCGGCTCATCCGGGAGCGCCAGCCTGAGATCGTTGCTATGGACAACCTTCACGAGCTGGCCGCGGACAGAAAGGAGCTGATCGACATCCTGCGCAGGATGCCTCCGTCTACAAAGATGGTGCAGGTGACCGGAGCAGAGAGACCCCAGTCCCTCATCAAGCTGGCCCGCTATCACGGAATCTCCTTTGACCGCACCAATCCACTGGAAGAGGCAGAGGTCTGCGCCAGGCTCGCTGCCAAGGGTGTGGGCGTCATTTTATCCGCGTTTCAGGAGAGGACCTGGATCAAGGTCAGCCGGAGGCGCTCTTTAGGCCGGGGCGGCTGGAGCCAGAACCGCTATACCCGCAAGATCCACGGTGCTGTGATGGGATTGGCCAGGGAGGTTGAAAAGCAGCTTCGTGATGCTGGACTGCAATACACCCAAAGGGCGGTGGAGGGCCTGGGCGGCTATACCAGGGCAGAATTTGTGATTGAAGCGCCAAGAGAGATGGTGCACATCAATCCCGGCTACTACTGCGATGCCCAGCTCCTGGTGCAGAGCATGGAGCGGCCCGAGCTGCAGTACAGGCCGCTTTTGCAGAGACGGGGGTATATCATCGTC
Organism: Methanothrix sp.; assembly: GCA_028708055.1. GTDB lineage: Archaea > Halobacteriota > Methanosarcinia > Methanotrichales > Methanotrichaceae > Methanothrix. The sequence continues at coordinate 6,340 of JAQVZT010000033.1, read as the reverse complement.
GGCCTGGACCCGGGAACAACGACCGGCATCGCGGCGATAAACCTCCGAGGCGAGCTGGTGGACCTGATCAGCTCCCGGGCCATGTCCTCATCAGACGTTATCGAATGGATCGCTGCGCGGGGCAGATCGCTGCTCGTCGCAACAGACGTATTTCCCACCCCTGGCGCCGTGGAGAAGGTCAAACGGGCTTTCAATGCCGTTCTATACTCTCCCGGTGCGGATATTCCAGCAGAGGAGAAGATCGCTCTGGGACGGGAATTCAATTATAGAAATGACCATGAACGCGATGCACTGGCTGCGGCCATCAGCGCCTTTAAAAAATATAAAAATAAATTTATGCTAGTGGAAAAGAAAACTCCCTCCGAGGTTGATCCAGACGAGGTGAAGGCTCTGGTGGTGAGGGGCTACTCCATAGAAAACGCCATTGCTGAGTTTGTGCCGTCCTCCGCAGGCTCCATCGGCCAGGCGGAAAAGCCCCAGGACGGTCCGGGCAGTCCAAGCAGCCCTCCTGGCCACTCCCCGGAAATATCGCCGGATATCGCAGCCCTGCGCCAGCATAACCAGCAGCTCACAGAGCAGGTCAGAACGCTGCGCTCCTATGCAGATGAGTTGAGGGCCCGCCTGGCGGAAAAGGATGCCGCCCTCAAGGCCGCCAGCGGCAAACTGGATCGGCTGCGAGATAAAGCTGCCCGAGAAATAAAGCGGCAGCATGAGATCAAGATACGGGACAAGGAGATCCAGCGCCTCCGATCGGTTTTGCGCTCTGAGAGAAAATACATCAAGAAACTGAAAAAGATTCTGGAGCGGCAGAAGAAAGCGGAAGCAATCGAGCAGACGCACGGCCTGCAAAGTCTCAAACCCCTGGCAGCCTTCACCCAGAAGTCAATTGAGCAGTCCGTTGAGCAGCACCATCTGGGAAAGGGCGACTGGGTATTTCTGCAGGATGCCAGCGGCGGCGGCAGGAGCACAGCAGAACTGCTGCGTGAGCTGGAGATCGCGGGTCTGGTGGCCGAAGGCGAGATGAGCCCCGCCATGCGTGAGCACTTCATGCAGGAGGGAATTCCCGCCTTTTCCAGCATGATCCTGCCTGTTCAGATGATCAACAACATGCCCTTCATGCGGCCGGAGGATCTGGCGGCGGCCTGCGCTGCCTGGGAGGGTGAGATGAAAGAACGGCTGGCCAGAATGCAGGCAGAACGGCTGGAAAGCCTCTTTGAGGAGTACCGGGTGGAGAGGAAGAAGGAGGAGAAGCGAAAGCAAAAGATGGCTCGGGAAGCACCGGGCAATGTAAGATGAGAACGCAGAATAGGAACACAGAATGGGAATGCAAAATGAGGGGTACAGAGCAGGACTGTTGACTATTTTCATCTCCAAATCTGCCGGAATTTTTTCCAGAATCTTTTAGTTGCCCTTGAGTTCTGCTTATGATCTTTTCATACATCTTATGAATCCTGGCTTAAGATCCTTTCATACTCATTGTGAATCCAGCTTAATTTATCCTAAATATGCTTATTAAATAGGATTATGTCTTACCAATTGGTGGTCAAGTTGCGTTCCATCCGTCTATTGCTATTATCATGTTTAATGATATCAACTCTGCTGGCGGGTGCGGCTTCTGCAGAGGAAGCCTCCATCAATGCCGCGGATAATGCCTGGGTGCTCATCAGTGCCGCTCTGGTCCTGATCATGATTCCAGGCGTGGGCCTCTTCTATGGAGGCATGGTCCGAAAGAAGAATGCCATCTCAACGATCATCTTCAGCTTTGCCATAATGGGAATCATCAGCCTGCAATGGATCCTGTACGGCTATACCCTGGTCTTCGGAAAGGACATAGGCGGCCTGCTCGGCGGCCTGGACTTCCTGGGCCTGTCTGGCGTGGGGATGGGCGTTAAAGAGGGCCTGACAATTCCATCGCTCACCTTCATGATCTATCAAGCGATGTTTGCCATCATCACCGTCTCCCTGATCACTGGCTCTTATGTAGAGCGGATCAAGTTCAGCTCGTTTCTCGTCTTCTCCCTGGCCTGGGCCACGCTGGTCTATGATCCGGTGGCTCACTGGGTCTGGGGCGGTGGCTGGCTGCAACAGATGGGCGCCCTGGACTTTGCCGGCGGCATAGTGGTGCACATTACCGCAGGCGTTTCCGCCATGGCGGTGGCTATGGTTATCGGCGTTCGAAAGGGCTTTGGCACAGACCCGATGGAGCCGCACAACATCCCCACCACAGTCATCGGTGCTGCTCTGCTCTGGTTCGGATGGTTCGGCTTTAACGCCGGCTCCGCCCTGGCGGCAAACGGCATCGCAGCCAATGCCTTCGTCACTACCAATACCTCTGCCGCAGCAGCAGCCACAACCTGGATGCTCCTCTCCTGGAGGCAGAGAGCGCCTTCGGCCTTAGGCATGGTAACAGGCGCGGTGGCCGGCCTTGCGGCAATAACACCGGCAGCAGGCTATGTGACGCCCCTGGCGGCAATTCCCATCGGCATCGTAGCCGCCATAGTGGGATACTATGCCATCGTCCTCATCCGGGGAAGCGCAAAGGTAGACGACTCCCTGGACGTTCTCGCCTGCCATGGCATCGGCAGCACCTGGGGCGTCCTGGCTACAGGCATCTTTGCCACCATCGGAGCCACGGGGCTGCTCTCGGGAAATGCCAATCAGTTGGCCGTTCAGGCCGTGGCGGTAGCGGTCACCTGGATTTACTCGTTTATCGTCACCTATGGCCTGGCCAGAGTTATCGACGCAGTCATGGGACTGCGGGTGCGGGATGATGAGGAATCGGTGGGCCTTGACATCAGCCAGCACGGAGAAGGCGCTTACATGTGAGGCCAGGAAAAAAGGTAGGGGAAAAATGAAGAAGATTGAAGCCATAATTCGGCCCGAGAAGCTGCACCTTCTGCGAAGCAAGCTGGACAGCAAGGGCTTCTCGGGAATGACGGTAAGCGAGGTCAAGGGCCGGGGCCGGCAAAAGGGAGTCACCCTTCAATGGCGGGCCGGCGATTACCGGGTGGAGTTCCTGCCGAAGATGAAGCTGGAGATGGTAGTGGATGACAAGGATGCGGAAGCTGTCATTGACCTCATCTGCGAGTATTCTCAGACGGGCGAAGCAGGAGACGGCAAGATATTCATCTTTCCGGTAGACGACGTAATCCGTGTGCGCACTAAGGAGCGGGGGTGCGGGGCGGTATAGCCCTCGCGCCCGCAAAAAGCTCTAACCCGCAACAGCTCTAATCAATCTTTTTTATTTCACCGCAAAATTGCAAAAAAAATTGGGAGACCAAGGCGATCTCATACTCTGGGAAACTCGGCAGTTGCCGGTGCCTTGAAGCAGGTGCAGTCAAATATGCCCTTTACATCTGAGCCGAATCCTTTGCTTCCCATCTGGTATACTTCCGGCATGCTCAGATATCCGCCGGAACAGCAGGGCAGCCAGTCGTCATCTTCCTCTTCCTCTTCTACGGATGATGTGAGGTTCATGAGCTTTTCAATGTGGTATGTTCCCCAATAATCCTCATCCACATCAACGAGCGGCTTCTTCCAGGCAGTATTCACAATAAACATGTTCTCATCATCATCTTCCTGAGCTACGATATCCGGGTCGCCCTGAAGTAGGCCAATATGAGCGCGGCCTTCCGTCATATCCTCAGTGATGTTCATCATGCTGACGGCGGGGTCATCCTCAGAGATGAAGTCCTTGGCCAGGATCTCCAGTTCCTTATCCAGGGCATGGGCATATTCCACCTCATGGTGCATTACCGTATAAGACCCGCGATTCTTGAGCCAGCTCTTCTCCTTGATCAGGGAGTTGAAGCTCAACGGATTGATGGCATAGTATCCCGTACCTACGTTAATTGCTATCGGGCTGTAAGTCATGGCGTTGTCTTCCTTTAGCTGAATACAGCTGAGCGCCTCTGCATAATCAGGTTCGTATTCGTCGCTCTCGGCAACACCGTAATTGACATAATCCCTGGCCTGCGTGGAAAGCGTCGATTCCGTATCGATCACGCCGCTACCGTGGCTGTAGTCCAGAACCTCGACACCGTTGTTTCGTGTTCCATTGACCCCCATGGTATTGGGCATCTTTGCATACTTGTAGTTCATGAAATAGCCAGTGCCGGATACACTCTGCTTCATCTCAAGAGTGAGATTGTCTTTAAGGGTGTATTCTGCGGATGCAATGCTGGTCAAGAAGGCGACTAGTAATAGTGCTATCCCTGCGTTTTTCGTTTTTATCCCTCCTCTCTGTCTCATTTGACCTTCACCAGAATTGCTGTCTACGAAGGTCAACAAATATTACTTCCTCACTACATATATGATATTGTTGGATGAAATATCATAACTATTGTGATAAAGATCATAACAGTTACGAAACCATCGCTTGATTGCTTTCCTGGCAATTGAAAAAAAACTGCGGCAGGCTAGAGAGCCTTGCCGTTTGTCTCACCAGTCCTGATCCTGATGGTCTTCTCCACCGGCAGGACGAAGATCTTCCCATCGCCGATGTTCCCTGTGTACGCTGCTTTTCTAATCAGCTCAATGGCTTCGTCTTCCTTTTCATCGGGAACAACGATCTCCACCTTAACCTTAGGCAGCATATCCACTTTGTATTCTTCGCCGCGCCACATCTGCGTTATGCCTTTCTGCCGACCCCGTCCCTTCACCTCAATCGAGGTCAGGCTCACGTAACCTGCCTGATCAAGGACATTTTTTACCTCTTCCACCTTGGATGGTCTGATTATTGCCTGGATCATTTTCATGTTCTCACTCCATCCGGGGAAATGGCCGGAGCATGGCTATCCGGCTCCACCATTATCACATCCCCATGCTGTTCTTGAGTCACAAACTCCGGGTAGGCGGAATAGCCGTGCTCGCCCATATCCAACCCCGTAAGCTCTTCTTCTCTGGATACCCGCAGGCCAACGGTATGCTTTAGCAGGGCAAACAATATATATCCAGTTCCAAATGCCCACACAGCCACGGTTGCAGCGTCAATTAGCTGAGCCATCATCTGTCCGGTATTGCCGACGATAAGCCCGCTTACACCTCCATAGGTGCCATCTGCGAAGATTCCCACCGCCAACAGTCCCCAGATGCCGTTATAGCCGTGCACTGCCACAGCTCCTACCGGATCGTCTACCTTTAGCACCCATTCATTGAACCTTATTCCGTACATTACTATTAATCCTGATACTAGCCCAATTACCACCGCAGCCCAGGTGGGAATGTAGGCACAGGGTGCAGTAACTCCTACGAGACCTGCCAGAGCGCCGTTGCAGGTGAGGGCAATGTCCACCTTTTTGGTCTTCAGGAATGTCCAGTAGCAGACCAGCACCGCGCCGGCTGCTCCTGCCAGGAAGGTGTTGACTGCGATCACTGAGATGCGCAGATCAGTTGCGGCCAGAGTCGATCCCGGATTGAATCCGAACCATCCGAAGAAGAGCATAAACGTGCCCAGGACAATGTATCCCACGTCGTGGCCGGGTATGGCGTTTGGTGTGCCGTCTTTATTGAATTTGCCGATCCTCGGACCGAGGAGTATTATGCCTGCTAATGATACCAGGCCGCCGATGGCATGCACCACGCCGGAGCCGGCGAAATCCCTGGCACCAACGCCGTATGGGAGAGTTGACAGCCAGCCGCCACCCCAAATCCAGTGGCCGTAGATGCTGTAGATGATGGCGGTGACGATGCCGCTGTAGATGAGATAAGCCTGCAGTTTGAGCCTTTCTGCGCATGCGCCGGCGACGATTGTTGCAGCAGTGGCAGCGAAGACCACCTGGAACATCCAGAACATCATAGTCGAGACATCATAGGCATCTCCTGTGAGGAACCAGCCGCTCCATCCGATTATGCTGTTGCCGTCTTCCAGTCCTGCATAGAGCTTAGAGCCTCCGAACATGAGGGCAAAGCCAACCGCCCAGTAGGCCAGAGCGCCTATGGAGAAGTCCATGTAGCTCTTGGCAAAGTAGTTGACTGTGTTTTTCACCCTCAAAGCTCCTGCACCGAGCAGGGCGAATCCCGCCTGCATGAAGAATACCAGGAAGGCACCCACTAAGGTCCAGGCGAAGTTGGTGGCCAGTTTCAGCCCCGCTACATCATCAGTATAGGTAGCTGAGCCGTTTGGATCGCCTGCCATGGCTATAGTTGTAAGTAGCAGCAATAATACGAATGAAGTTGCTGCAATAGTTGCATACTTTGTCATTTTCATGCTCTATCACGATCCTCGATGGAAGATCAACGAGCAGAAGATGATATAAAAACTTTGTTAAAATTTTTTCATACTTGTTATGAGTGGCTCATAATCACATCACATTCTAAAAATCGTTCGATAAATCTCGAT
>JAQVZT010000335.1 GCA_028708055.1 Methanothrix sp. | reverse complement strand
TAACCAGAGCAAATCTGTCCAATGCTTACATGAGACGGGTCATGCTGAGTGATGCAATCCTCAAAGGGGCCAACCTCTCCGGGGCAGACATGGTGGGAGCAAATATGATCAATGCGGATCTGTCGGGTTCAACGATCAAAAGGGCAGATCTCTCAGAAAGCCGTTGTTATGGTGCGGAGTTTGTTGGCACTCAATTGATTGAATCTAACCTCGGATTTGCCAATCTGACCAGTGCAAACTTCAGCCAGGCAAACCTATCCGGGTCAGATCTCTCCTCTTGCGATCTGGAAGGCTCAGATCTCTCAAGAGCAGATCTCTCAAAGTCAAATCTCAAAATTGCCAATATGAACAGGGCAAAACTATCCGGTGCGGACCTTTCCGGAGCAAGCCTGCCCGGAGCACATCTGGAAGAATCAGATCTTTCCAATGCCAATCTAGAAAACGCCGATCTTACCAATTCCCTGCTAAGCGGCTGCAAACTTGCCGGCGCCAATCTCAACGGAGCCAGGCTTCTTGGTGCCGACCTTAGCCTGGTAAAAATGAATGAATCCCAGATGGCCCGCGCCAACATGATCGGCTCCAAGATGAACTGGGTGGACCTGAGCCTCAGCAGCTTCATAGAATGCCAGTTCACCAGAGCGGAACTCTTCGGGGCAAACCTGAGCAACTCAGATCTCACAGGCTCGGACTTCACCAGGGCATATTTGGTGAGAGCAAATCTATCCCAATGTTCCATGAAGGACGTCAACTTGGATTATGCCGATCTTACGGGAGCGAATCTGAGAAATGCCCAAATGAAGGCGGCAAGGCTCACAAATTTATTCTTAAATGAAGCAGACCTATCGAATGCGGACCTGACTGGATCTTATCTTTATGGCATGACGCTGAAGGATACTGTTTGGAGAAAGGCGAACTTAAGATCATCCAGTATAATCTTGTTGAATTTCTTGGATGCAGATTTCAGCGGTGCGGATCTGAGAAAGACCCGTTTTGCTCAGACCTATATAAAAAACACTAACTTTACCGGTGCGGATCTGAGTGGCGTTATCTTTGACATTTGTGCCTTCGAAAACACTGATTTTACAGGCGCAAATCTGCAGGGAATTAAGTACGATTCCGTTTCGCTTGATTTTTTCGCGAGGTCCAAACTCGATAATGCCAAGTTAAGCCCGGATCTGCAAAAGGATCTTGGAAAATTAAAGCCCGAAACGGGCGTGAAGTAAATGGAGTGGGTCTGATTGAAATGCATTTTGGCATTGATTCCCTTGGCAATCCTCCTGGCTAGCCTGGCAGGAGCGGTCGGTAGCGCAGAAGAAAGTAATACCTCAATTGGAGGGGGGCTAAATGTGACTTTGCTCGATTTCGGCCCGGTTGGAGACCATGGCTGGACCTACGAGGCCCATTTAGGCGCAACCGAGATGGCCAAAAATCTGTCTTACGTCAACCTGTCGGAGAAAGAGAATGCAGCCGGGCCCGACGCTGCTCAGATACTGAGAGACTATGCAAATAACGGAGCCAATCTGATATTCTGCCATAGCTACAACTTCATAGATGCCATCAAAGAGGTTGCTCCTGGATATCCGGATGTTGTTTTCATGTGGGGAGGCGGAACGGAAAAGCTGGCCGCAAATGCCGGAGCCTATTACGGGCGGATCTATGAGGCCCAGTACCTTGCCGGAATTGTGGCCGGCAGTATGACCAAGACGAGAAAGATCGGATTTGTCGCCGCCCTTCCTACATCCCAGGTTATAATCGGTATCAATGCGTTTGCCAAAGGCGCAGCATCCTCTAATCCTCAGGCGAAAGTGTATGTGGAATGGATCGGAGACTGGTATGATCCGGGAAAAGAACGGGCGGTGGCCTTATCACTTATCAGCAAGGGTTGCGATATTATGACCCATTGGTCCGATTCCGATGCAACAGGTCAAATCGCTGATGAGATGGGAATATACTTCATCTCCTTTGGCTCAGATACAGGCAGGTTCTCTCCTCGCGTGTACCTAACAGGTGCCGTCTGGCGCTGGCAGCCCATCACGACGGATATTGTGGAATCGGTGCATAACGGGACATGGAAATCTCAGCCCGGACAGGAGTGGTGGTACGGTCTGGCAGAAGGCGGTGTTGAGATCGCGCCTTTTGGAGATAATGTTCCCAGCAATGTTCGATCTCTAGTGGATGAAAAACGAAATGAGATTGTGCAGAAAAAACTGGCGGTATTTCCCGGTTTAAGCGATAAGCAGCTTAAGGAGATGTATTACCTGGAACCGAATGTTGTGGGGAAGCTTCCTGCACAATAGCCATTTTCAGTCTGCCACAAGATTAAAAATTAATAGTAGCAGTGCTGATATTAGTCTATGAATTATTCCGTGAAGGTAACGGTCTTAGGGTTGTATTCGGCATTTGCGCTTCTCTCCATCATTTCATGCGCCAGCACGGAGGCCCCCCTGGAAATCAAAGATCATTTTATTCCCCTCAATAGGAACCTTAGCGGTCTGGATCTGTCCGGGGCCCACTTGAATCATTCCGAACTGCAGGGAGCAGATCTGCACAATTGTAACCTCAGTCGATCCTATCTAAACCAATCCAGTCTCTACTATGCTAATCTCGCAGGAGCGAATTTGCAGGAGGCAACTATGGTAGAGGCAGACCTTCATGGCTGCGATCTCTCCGGCGCCGATCTCAGCGGTGCCTTCATGCCCGCCTGCAATCTGATGGGCTCAAACCTGACCGGTGCAAATCTGACTGGTGCCTACTTGCCCACCAGCTATTTGATCGGCTCTAATCTCAATGGCGCAGACCTTTCCGGTTCATATCTGGATCAATCCTATCTGGATAATTCAACCCTGGCCGGGGCCAGGCTGAACCGTGCCAGTCTGCTGGCGGTAAAGATGAGCGGCATAAATCTCAACGGTGCGGAATTTATTGATGCGCTCATGGATCGCTCTACCCTTCAGAAGTCACAGCTAATTGGCGCCAATCTCACCGGAGCTAGCCTGATCGGGTCGAACCTGATTGATGCCAATTTATCCCAGGCAAACCTATCCCAGATAGACATCTCCGAATCCCGCTGCTCGAGAGCGGACTTTTCAGGCTCCCGGATGGTCAAGTCGAAATTGGGCTATGTCAACCTGACCGGGGCCAACCTGAGCCAGGCGGACCTATCCGGATCGATTCTCACCGCTTCCATTCTTGCGGGCGGAGACCTATCCGGGACGAATCTGACAGGCACAAAACTGGAAAATGCCCTGATGCATAACGCCAGACTCGTCGAAGCCATACTGACCGGCTCAAATCTGGCCAGAGCGCATTTGGAAGATGCAGATCTTTCCAGCTGCAACCTGGAACATGCCGACGTTACCGGTGCCTTGCTCAGCGGGTCAAATCTAACCGGTGCCAGTCTGCTTGCGGCAAGGCTGCTGGGCGCGGACTTCAGCCTTGCGGTTATGAGAAATACCGAGCTTAGCGGAGCTAACCTCGTAG
>JAQVZT010000334.1 GCA_028708055.1 Methanothrix sp. | reverse complement strand
CACCATCTTCAGCTGCATATTGCACTAAAGAGCGCAGATCCTGAGAAGGATGCAGAGTATCTGGTATCAAAGGGCGCGAGCTTTATCGAAAAGTGCCCAATCAAACGGCCCGGCGAGAATCTGATCGTATTGAGAGATCCATGGGGCAACACCCTGCAGCTAGCAAAGAGGAATGCGGAAGGATGATCGTTGCCGGGGCATCTTGGCGGAAAAGCTGAAATAATCAGCAGCGAAAGAGTCGCCATGGTCAATGAGTATGCGTATGTTCACGGCTACCATCCCAGAGAAAACACGCGCCTGCAGGACCAGGCCTCCACTCTGGAAGAACTCTTGCACTCTGACACTCATTTTCCGCCGGGATCTCGCATTCTTGAAGCTGGCTGCGGCGTGGGGGCACAGACCGTCCCTCTGGCCAGAAACAGCCCGCAGGCAATGATCACAGCAGTCGATATATCGAAAGCCTCTGCCGGAGAGGCTCGGAGGAGAGTGGCCGCGGAGGGCCCGGCAAATGTGCAGGTTCTGCAAGGTGATATATTCAATCTGCCTTTCCAGCCGGAATCCTTTGACCATCTTTTCATCTGTTTTGTTCTTGAACATCTCCCTCACCCAGTCGAGGCGCTGCGCATCCTCATGGATTTCGTCAAGCCTGGCGGTACGATCACAGCAATCGAAGGAGATCATGGTTCTGCGTACTTCTATCCTGATAGCGCTGCGGCTCAAAAAGCCATTTCGTGCCAGGTCGAGCTGCAGAGGAGAGCAGGCGGCAATGCCATGATCGGCAGACAGCTTTATCCGCTCCTCTGCGAGGCGGGCTTCTCAGAGGTCTCTGTCTCTCCTCGCATGGTTTATGTCGACTCCAGCAAGCCAGAGCTTGTGGAAGGCTTTACCAGGAGGACATTTACGGCAATGATTGAGGGCGTCCGTGAAGCGGCGGTGGGGGCTGGGATTATTGAGCCCCGGGTTTTTGAGGACGGGGTGCAGGACCTCTACAGGACGACGGAAGAGGATGGCATATTCTGCTACACATTTTTTAAAGCAACGGGAAGAAAGAGATTCTGCACGAAAAAAGGGACTTGAGCATGAGTGCCCGTGAGACCATTGAATGTGCATACCAAGGCGGCGTCTTCAAACCGATTGAAAATTCAGATCTAGTAGAAGGCATCAAGCTAAAGATCAAGATCGAAAAGGTAGACCTTTCGAAATACTACGATCGATGGGATTTTCTTCTGCAATCTAGAAGATGTTCACCATAGCAAATTGCTCGAAGATCATGCCAATTTGAGGTGGAACCGGCCTGCATGGGCGGGGTATGGGAGCGGCCGGACGGGCCTGTGCGAGCGCGGGCGGAAGGATGCACGGGGGAGGCGGGCAGGGCCAAGAGCGCCGGAGGGTCGTGGTGCGGAGGGTGGCGGGATTTGGGGCCGGAGAGAATGGTGGACAAAGGATCTTGAAGGAGCAGGATCAAGGGAGAAGATTGAATAGCAAGAAGTTGAAATATATAGATTCTACACGAAGAAGGAGACTTGAGCATGAGTGACAGTGAGACTATTGAATGTGTATACGAAGACGGCGTCTTCAAACCGATGGAAATTGTAAAGCTTGAGGAAGGCACCAAGCTAAAGATCAAGATAGAAAATGTGGATCTTTCGAAATACTACGGCATGTTTGGGAAAGCTTCTGCAGAGAGGCTCGAAGAGCTTGAGGGTGAGGTCTACCTGTGATATTTATTGATACTAATGTATTTTACAACGCATTTTTTGACACAAAATTTTCTAAATCTGCCAGGAGATTTATTGATAAGAATCACAAACTTGTCACATCATCTACTGTCATAAATGAACTGATCCTTGTATCGGTTCGGGATCTGTGCGAAGAGCGTTATGGAACGAAAAACCATACCTCATTCAAGAGGTTCATCGTTGATAACGGCTATGGGCCATTTGAAAAAGATATCGACGCAGTATTCAGCTTCATCGATGCAAGACGTATTTCCCTCGTGCCTGTCAATGATGATATGAACCATTGGCGGGAGACCATGCTAAAATTCAGGCTTCTGCCATATGACGCGCTAATAGCTTCAACCTGCTTTCGCAACGAGATTTTGAAGATCGCAACCTTCGATCGGGATTTTAGAAGAGTTGACTTTCTGGAAGTAGTAGAGTTCTAGTACGCTGGGCCAATATAGACCAATGTTTAGGCTTTGCGCCTTAATGGCTTTAATTAAGCCTCGCCGTACGATTCACGAGTTTCCACAGTCACCCTGCACTCGATGAGGTCGTCCTCAACGGGGACGGGCTCGCCATCTTCAATCAGGCTTTCTACATAGCCGCCGATAGCATCACGGGATATATCGATGGCCACCTCCGCGGTCTTTCCATAGGTGACACATCCAGGAAGGGCCGGGACCAGCACGGTATAGCCTCCCTCCGGTTCCCTTCTTAAAGTGATTCGATAACTGAGGGGCCTCATAACAGCATGAATCGCGGATAGCGAAATATAGCTGGCGGCCAGGCGGTTCTCTTTTTTTCAGCATTATCGATATCGCCTGGAAAACAAGCCCGCGTTTTTATATAATCGTATATTTATTATTATATCAGCTCCGGTTCAGCGGACATATTTAATATTTGTCAAAACGACAGGTCTTTATTGCTGGAAATAGAAACTTTCTGACCCCGGAAAGAGAATCCTCATGATTGATAAAGAAACTATAATGAGAAAGATTGCCACTCTCCCTGATGCAGATCTACAGAAAATCTCAGAGTTCTTGAGTTCCCTTGAGGAGAGGCTAGATAGAGGCAAACACAAAGCGGATGCATTATCCCGCGTAATAGGCATTTGCGAAGGTCCTAGAGACCTGGCTGAGAAGCATGACAGCGCGACAACAGTTTTCAGACACAGGGCCGGATTCGGAAAGCGAATCGAATATTGGATCATTGGACGCATGCTAAAGGAAGGACTTGATGTTTACGTGCCATTAGTGGATGATGATGCTATTGATGCCGTAGTAAGACGCGAGGGTGGTTCCTTCATCACCGTGCAGATCAAAGCAAGATCTTCAGGCGTGGTTGAAGGTGATGCGGCATTATTTGCAGCCATTTCCCATGAAATCAGAGACAATTACTGGTTTGTTTTCTATTCAGAACGAATGGATACAATGTGGATCTTGTCATCAGACGAATTTATTGAAGAAGCTGATCAAAACAATAACGGAAAGAATAGGGGCAAGAGAAGTATCTGGTTCAATGGCAAAAAGAAAGATAAGGAAACAGGATTAACTGTGGAATACTGTAAACCTCAATTTGAGAAATATATCGCGAAGGACTTCCAGAAGCTGAAAAGCTGCGAGCCAAGTGCTTGAGGTGCCCATTTCACATGACAGAAATTACCGACGAGTTCATGCGGGAAATGATCTCACGCACCAGGAATTATAGCATCGTGATTTTCAAGGCCAGGCCGAACCGCCACATGCCAGGAGCGGAAAAGATCATCTGGGAGCACGGGC
>JAQVZT010000333.1 GCA_028708055.1 Methanothrix sp. | reverse complement strand
TGCAGACAAGGAGCTTGTCGTCTTTCCTTTGATTTCTGCATTGGCGGCGCTTATTATACTCGCTGCTGCATATTTTACATTTCCGCAATTCTTTGCCAAGGCCCAAGGACAGGATCTGGGCCTGGATTTTTATGCAGAGCTGTTCCTGTTCTACCTGGTCCTGAATACAGTCGTCATCTACTTCAATTCTGCATTGGTTGGAGCGGCCTTGATCAGAATAAGGGGCGGAAATCCAACTGTAGGAGACGGCTTTAAAATTGCCAATAGCCATCTAAAAGCGATTCTCGGCTACGCGGCCATCTCGGCGACAGTGGGAATTATTCTGCGCTGGCTATCGGATCGTGGGAGCCTGGGAATCCCGGCATCTTCTCTTGTCGGGCTGGCCTGGAATCTGGCTACCTTCCTGGCGGTTCCCATCCTTGTAGCTGAGGAGATCGGGCCTTTGGACGCGATCCGCAAGAGCTCAGAGCTGCTCAAGAAGACCTGGGGCGAGCAGATCGTGGGCAACCTCAGCATCGGCGCGGTATTCGGGGTGATCTTCCTGGTTGTTTTCCTGCTCGGTGCAATCATCACGGTTGCAGCCTTCTCTGCGGGCTGGTATGTGCTCGCCTTAAGCCTTGCCGGGCTATTCGTGCTTGCACTGATATGTCTGGGAATTATCAGCAATGCATTGGGCGGAATATTCTCTGCCGCCGTCTATAACTATGCAGCCACAGGCAGCGCGGGAGAACTCTTCGGAGAGGATTTGATCAAGGACGCTTTCAAGGAGAAGCCGGGCAAGATGAAGCCAGGAACGATATGAATCCGGGACTCCAGAACGTCTCTTGGAAACTCAACTATTAATATTTCCAGCGCGAACTGCCTGTCATGCCTAAGATTGAGATCGAACTCAAGTCTGAATTGAATGACAGGCTCATGAATTTCGTGGTGAAGAGCAGAGGAACTCTCTATGTCCAGCGCTCCGAGGTGATAGTAATGGCGATAGAAGAATATCTGGATCGCAATGAGCGCAAGGCGAACAAATCCAATGCTTGAAGCCAAACGCCGCAAATTCTTAAATCTGCCCCAGCTTTTATCCCTTTTAGCGACGACAACGGCCAAAAGACTGCGGATGCTTATCTCCATTCTCCACTAGCTTTGGCTCTTGTACCCTAGACTCCTGGCCCTGGAAATGGCTTCATTGGCTTCTGTTGTGCTACCCTGAGCCATGAGAGCGTTGCCTTTGTTCTTCCAGGCGATGGCATCTTTGGGATCAAGTCTTATCGCCTCATCGTAAGCCTTGATAGCTTCGTCGAACTTGCCCTGCTTGCCGAGAGCATTGCCTTTGTTGTTCCAGGCAATGGTGAGGCCGGGATCAAGCCTTATCGCCTCATCGTAAGCCTTGACGGCCTCGTCGACCTTGCCCTGGCCGTAGAGAACAATGCCTTTGTTCTTCCACGCCTCGGCATTATTAGAATCAATCTTGATTGCCTCGTCGAAGCATCTCATGCCCTCATCGAATTGGCCTAATTTGCCGAGTGAAACGCCTTTGTTATTCCAGGCTTTGACATAATTGGGATCGAGCTTGATCGCCTCGTCGTAAGCGTCGATGGCTTCTTCGTACTTTTTCCAGTAATCAAGAATATAGCCGTTATTGCACCAGGCAAATGCATCAAGAGACGCACAGGCGCATGGCGCATTGAAAAACCATCCCGGCGGACTGATCGGGATAACGCAATAGCAGTCTCCCGATGCGTTGAACTTTTCGGCACTCAATTGGTAATCGAAATCCTGGAATGGGGTTATGCTGTAGTTTGATGCAACGTTAGCAATAAATATAAACAAGATTAAATACATTAAATAATTCTTTCTGCTTGCATGCCTGACACAAAAAATGAGCATGAGGCATAGCGGGATAAAGGAATACCGCCTGGCTTCCATTATTGTATCCAAATCATTTAAGAAGTTTGCCCTAGTAATCGCAATCAGTAGTATATAAGCGACAATCAAATACCCAATCCAGACATCTATGGGCTCCTTATCCCTGGCATAATAAACAAATATAATTAATAATATAAGTGTGATTACATATGTTATACCATATCCATATTGAGCAACGATGTTGGATGGTGGAAAGAAGCAAAAGCTGGTAAAAATCTGAGTTGAAATAAATTTGATGATGTTAATTGGATCTGCAAAGCCTCGCCCTCCTACCGATCCAGATGACAAATAAAATAGGTTGCTGAGCACTGATATCGATAATACGGCTAAAACCGGCAGAGATCTCGAAGTATAAACATACCATGCCAATGCAGGAAGAAGTATCACACCGACAGGACAGGTTAAGAATCCCAACAGAGCGAATATTGCCTTGGCCGGGCTGGTGGAACCTGAGCCGAGAATTAGATTGGTGGTCCAGAGTATCAGGTAAATCGATAAAGGCCACTGGATATTTGTTATGTTAAGAAATACCTCTTGCGTCGGCATGCAAATGATAAAAATAGCAGTTATAAATCTCAAAAAATCATTTTTAATTATAAACCTGAAATCCTTGCTAAAGATATATGAGATGCTCACGGCGGCAATTAGCAAAGAGAAGAGATTCATGATGAAAGGTGCGCTCTTCAATCCGAATTGGATCGCAAATAACGTCACCAGTCTTGGAACTGTGTGCAAGTATCCCGCGTAAAGCGTAGTCATGCTGAGATAGGATTGCTCGATTACTTGCTGCAAAAAGACCGGGCCGTCTTCCCATCGAGGACTGGCATTGATCAGGGAATCGGGATTTCTCAAGAATAAAATCAGAATCAAAGACAAATATAGAGAAAGCCATGCTGATGTCGTCTCAGAGGACTTTTCAAGCTTGGAATTCAATGTCCTTAGACGCAGAACGTAAGGTTCGGATATGAGGGACGTCAATTTGGCCTCCAATCTCTCTATGAGACCTGCCATCCCTTTAGATGCCGCCAATCGCCTATCCTCCGAGGAGGAGGGATCGCCAATCTTATTTAAAAGGTTTGTGGGAAGCAGTTTGGAAATTTTGCAGGGCGTCCCTTCTTTTGCAGAGATCAACCTAAATCAATTCCTTTGGTTCCTCGCTATTTTCTGTGGGGAAGCGAGATAAATTCTAAACCTTTGTGTCTTTGTGCCTTCGTGGTGATCGACATGCAATGACTAACCACAAAGACACGAAGGCACAAAGAACAATTCAAATCCAAATTCACCGATTGGGCCTTCGCCCACACTATTCAGCGAAGAGCCATTCCTTTTAATTGCAGCTTTCCGAATGCTATCCCACTCGCCAAGCTCCGTTCTTCAGGTCCGGGTGGGGCAAACAACCTTCGTAGCCGCACATTTTGCAGCGTATTTTTACCGATATGCCGCCATCCTCGGTCCATGCCTCAGCGACATTGCCACATCTGGGACAATTATTTAAGACGCGAATTTCGCCCATGATAAATACAGCATTCTTCTTCGGACTTATTCTCTTCGATAAAATTAAGCCTTCCTCGCTGCCGTCTTTCGGTC
>JAQVZT010000332.1 GCA_028708055.1 Methanothrix sp. | reverse complement strand
CCTCAAGCAGCTGGGCATCAATCCCGAGGAGGTCATCGTGGCCAAGAACGGCAAGATAGTCCCGGAAGAGGAGACCGCAGGCGGCTGTGATGAGCTGAAGATCGTGCGCTTTGTGCACGGCGGATAACGTAGTGACCCACGATTAACATTTGATTGACCTTTGAGGAAAAAGATGTTAAGCGACGCCGAAAAAAATAGATACTCCCGCCAGATTCGCCTCTTCGGCGAAGATGGCCAGGAGAAGCTCAAGAGAACAAGCGTCTTCATAGCAGGTGCAGGCGGCCTGGGCTCAGCTATCTCCATTTACATGGCTGCGGCAGGCTTTGGGAAAATTCGCATCTGTGACTGCGATACTGTCGAGCTCTCCAACCTCAACCGGCAGATTCTGCATACAAGCGCCGATGTGGGCCGGTACAAGGCAATGTCGGCCCATGAGACCCTGACCGGCATCAACCCGGAGATCGAGGTGCAGGCGCTGACCGAGATCATCTCCCAGGAGAATATCGGCGAGCTTCTCCAGGGCTGCGACCTGATAATGGACGGCATGGACAATTATCCGGTTCGGTACATCCTGAACCGGGCAGCTCTGCAGATGAAGATCCCCCTATTTCACGGGGCCATCAGAGGCTATCAGGGACAGGCTACCACCATCATCCCCGGAAGGACTGCCTGCCTCTCCTGTCTCTTTCCCAGAGCCCCGCCGCCATCGATCTTTCCCGCTCTGGGGGCAACATGCGGCATCATCGGCTCCATTCAGGTGACCGATGCGGTCAAATACGTCACGGGCACAGGCCAGCTCCTCGAAAACCGCCTCCTGCTCTGGGACGGGCTGAGCGGCTGTCTCGAAGAGATAGCCTGCGAACGCAATTCTGCATGCCCGGAGTGCTCCGGCAAAGAGCATTGCAGCAAAGGGAATCGATTGTGATGCTGATAATGAGCATTAGATAGCGAGTATTAATAGGAATAATCGCCATATTACACCTAACAGGTATTGAATAGGATATTGAATAGATGAGTGAATAGATGAGTGAATTGATTAGTGAATAGGATATTGCATTGAAGAGAACCGTTGATTGATCCTAATCAGGACCAAAGCCAAGAGATGGATGATATGAGCGAAGGCAAAAAGGCGCTGTTGGTTATGGGCTGTCCGGAGGTTCCGGTGCAGATGAGCATGGTGATCTATCTCACCCATAAGCTGAAGAAATCCGGCTGGGACGTGACCGTGGCGGGCACGGATGCTGCCGTCAAGCTGCTCAAGGCCGCCGACCCGGAGAGCTATTATGTGCAAAATACGGTGGATCTGGATGAGCTGATCGCGAGCGTAGTGGAAAAGAAGGTTGACTACGATGTATGTTTTGCCTTCATGCATAGCGATGCAGGCATGACCTATGGGGCAACATTTTCCGCCATTTCCAGGGCCAAGCTCTTTGCCGTGGTCTTCGGCAAGAACGCCGAAGCTCTGGCCGAGAGCATCGACTACCCTGCGGAAAAGATCGTGGCCAAAGCCACCCATAACCCGAATCCCCTCAAGAACAAGATCGATAAGGTGGCATTATGAGCTGTGTCGAGCAGATGAAATACAAGCTGTACCTGGAGCGCACCAGCTTCAAGGACGCACGCGATTATATCGAGAAGAACTCTGAAGAGGTTTACTACGTCGATCCCGGCTACAAGATCTTCAAGGACTATTACATCATCGGAGTTCCGCCCGTGGCCATGGGCGTGCGGGGAAAGGAGATGCTCTTCACCTACGTCAAGCCCTGCCACGGAACATTCGTAATGGGAATTGACTCCGATGAAGAGATCGCCCGCCTTCGGGAGAATGAAAAAGCGAAGATCAAGAAGTCCCTGAAGGCAGGGGGCCTGAAGGCACAGGCCGATTCCGGGACAGCTCCGGCAAGCTTTGCAGAGATGTACAAAAAATAGGCGTGGCCGAAAACATGCGAATCGTTGTCATAGCTTTTGCTAACTTCCGGGAGATCCTCGGAAAAGAAAGGCAGCTGCAAGCGAAAGATGGCGCAACTGTGGGGGAACTGCTGGAAGAGCTTGCCGCCTCCAGTCAGGCATTCCGGGAAGCGGCCTTCGATGATACCGGCGCACTTCGCGATTATGTCCTTCTCATGATCAACAGAAAGAGGATCGATCCCTCTCAGGAGCTGTCCAGGCAGCTTAAGGACGGAGATGAGCTGGCCATCTTTCCCCCTCTGGCCGGAGGCTAGAGACCGTTGATAGAGATCACAGATGGCGAGGTCTCCCTCACGGAGATGATAGAGCGGGCCAGGAGCAGGGATGCTGGAGCGCTCGTCACATTTCTCGGCACCGTCAGGGATGACGGCATAGAGATGCTCGATGTGGAGGCATTTCATGAGGCTGCTCTGGCTGAACTTAAGACCATCGAAGTGGAAGCCATGAGCCGGTTTGGCCTCAAAGCTGTAGAGGTCGTCCACCGTACCGGATCGCTTGCAGTAGGCGAGAGCATCGTGGCCATCGTCTGCTCAGCCGGCCACAGAGAGGAGGCCTTTTCCGGTTGCAGATACATAATCGAGGAACTGAAAAAAAGGGCGCCTCTATGGAAAAAGGAGCGAGGAGAGCTAGGCGAGCACTGGGTGGGCCAGGGTGAAGCAAAATGAGCCGGGTCAAAATGAGCCGGGTGGAAGATGATTTCGTGGTGGTCTTCTGCACCGCCCCTCCAGGCGAAGCAGATGCCCTGGCGAGAACATTGGTGGAAGAGCACCTGGCAGCCTGCGTGAACATATCGCCGGTTCGGTCCTGCTACATCTGGGAAGGCAAGCTCAACCGGGATGATGAAGCCCTCCTCATAATCAAAGCGAGAAAAAGCCGGTTCGAGCCTATCAGGGATAGAATCCTGATGCTTCACAGCTATGCCGTTCCCGAGATCATTGCTCTGCCGATTGTCGCCGGGCATCAGCCTTACCTGGACTGGTTGTCCGGATCTGACTGAGCCAGGCAAATCTCGGGAGGCTGGACCTTCGGCAGATTCATTCGGCAGGTTCCCTTCGACAGGTTACCTCAGGCAGGCTACTTCTAACAGGTTGCATCAGGCAGGCTACTTCTAACGGGCTACCTTCAGCAGATTGGACCTTCAACAGGTTATCTAAGGCTGGTTAGACCCTTTTGCGCGATCAAATGGCCGCAATATTGCCGTCAGCATCTAGCGGCCACAAGATCATTTTTTTATTCGCACAGCATCAAGAAATCAACCCTATGCACCATGATGAAGAAGAGTCTGTATGTGGGAAGCAGCCACCGGAAAATGGGAATTGATTCTGCCCGCTGAGAGGCTGGCTTCATATTAAGCGCAGGGCGATCCGACGCTCTGGATGTGTTTTTGCCGTTCTTTGAGCATTTTTTAAAGGCGGCAAGCTCTGTTGCAATCGTTTTAGTTTCATGTGTACAGCGAAAGTGTCTATTAATATTAGTGATGCCCTGTGGGATCTGGTGCGTTAAAATGAGACTTAGAGTAATCAGCAGCAGGAATGAGATTTCCAGCTTAAATC
>JAQVZT010000331.1 GCA_028708055.1 Methanothrix sp. | reverse complement strand
CGCCGGAGAAGATCGACGCCGACGGCCTCATCCTGGGAGGGGGACCCACTCTGGAGCGGGCCGGCCGATGCGCGGATTACCTGAAAGAGCTTGATATTCCCATTTTGGGTATCTGCCTGGGCATGCAACTCATGGGAACCACCTTTGGAGGAAAGGTTATCCCGGGCAGCATGGGCGGATATGCAGAGGTTAATGTGCAGGTGATCAAGGAAGATGATATCCTGAAAGGCCTGCCTGCCAGCTTCAGAACCTGGGCTTCCCACATGGATCAGGTCTCAGAGCTTCCGGAAGGATTTGAAATTCTCGCCAGGTCGAATGTCTGCGAGATAGAAGCCATGAAGCATATCACCAGGCCGCTCTATGGAGTGCAGTGGCATCCAGAGGTCGTGCATACTCAATACGGCCCGGAGCTTCTGGACAATTTCATCGCCCTGTGCAAGAGATAGACAAGAGATAGATGGCAGATCTTCAAGACCGGATCGCCGGGCTCAAGAAGGATCTCCTGGCAGCAAAAGGCATCTCCCAGACTGATCTGGCCGCCCGGATCAGAAAAACGGGATTTCGCTGCCAGAAGTGCGGGGAATGCTGCCGGGGTGAGGACAACAGCGTAGTCGTTTTTCCGGAGGAGATAAGGCGCATCCAGAAGGCCACGGGCCTCCATTGGCTGAAGGCTGTGGCGCCGCCGGAGGAAGGCGAGTGGGACCGGGAAGGATGCTTTCATACCCTGGAATGGAGGCTGCTAAAGGAGAATGATGCCTGCCGGTTCTATCAAGATGGCAGGTGCAGCATCTATCCAGTCCGGCCAAGGCTCTGTCGCACCTATCCATTCTATCTGGATGAAGGCAGATTGATGCACTCTGAGTGCCGGGGCCTGGGTAAAAAGATCGAGCAGGAAGAAGCGAATAATCTGGCGGAGAGCCTGCTCGAGCGCTACCTCACCGAGATTCAGGAGGCCATACATC
Source organism: Methanothrix sp. (assembly GCA_028708055.1). Taxonomy (GTDB): domain Archaea; phylum Halobacteriota; class Methanosarcinia; order Methanotrichales; family Methanotrichaceae; genus Methanothrix. The sequence goes on along the minus strand of JAQVZT010000331.1, from coordinate 2,566 downwards.
TCCTGGAGAGATACCGGGACTTTGAGAGGGGCGAGGCCAAAGAAGGAGGAGAATGCATCGTGCACGACAGCGAGGGCGAGCACAGGGTCTCCAAGGACAAGCTTGCATGATAGGGACGCTGCCGGGGATATTCTACGCTCATTTTAACTGGGAGGCGAAGGGTATGGCCTGGGCGGCAGTCCCGGAGTCGATGCCAGGATGCGGGAGTAGGCAGTGATATCTGTTCCCCGGATGACTGCCTCTGTTCGATGGGAATTCACCTGACATATGTTCCAGAAGCGCAGGGCGCTCTCCCGGCTCTCCCAGATGATAGAGCAATCACGGCTGCGGTCCGACTGCCGGTTGCCCTTCATCAGGCTCATCCAGATCTCATTCCAGTCGAGGTCTTTGCATGAATCAGACAACATGCACATTCATAGATTTGGTCATTTTGAGTGGTTTTGGAAGTCCTCTAGTATATGTATGGCGTAAGCCAATTATCCTGCTCTAGCCAGAGCCTCATTCGCCGCAGCTAATTCGTCAGGGTGTCCAGTACGTTTTTCGTATTCTTTTTTCGCAATATCTATCTTAATCTGAATAGTTTTTTCTTCTGCCGATGGTGGATTCAATAATTTTACGTTGTTAGTAGCTTCATATAAGCGAATCGCTTCATATTCACTACAAGCATGGCCCCAATTTTGCATCACCCATACCGCGTACTCCCAACCCCAAATCTCGAGACCATAGACGACATTAATTGTGTTCATTGAATCCACATTGGCCTGGGTAAAACCGACATATGGAGCATTCAATTTAAAATTAGTTACTCTATTGCTATCGAAGCCATCTGGGCCGGCATGCTTCCCGTCTCTTGCTCGAACCTCAATCTGGTTATCGCCAATATCATAATCTGTAGTTGTCCAGGTCCAAGTATTTTCCTTTTGCCACTTGGTCTCAGGTTCATTGTTGAGGAAGAATCGGTACTGTATTCGGTCATTCTCTGGATCTTTAGCCTCAGCAGTCCAGATTGATGTTGTTCCTGTGGTCTGAGGACCGAGTTTGTCCGAGGTTAGACTAATCAGCTTGGGCGGTTTATTGGGCTTCTCTGGTGGCTTTAGCGGAGTTTTTCCTAATGTATCTCTTATGCACACCACATAGTGTTTATCCCCTTGAAAAAAAGGCCCACCTGGGTGTGCGTTCCCGTTATCATCTATTCCCCAGTCAAGATTCAGCCAGACATCTTTGGTATCGGTATCAATATGGGTATATATTTTATCTGCATCGTAATTCTGCCTTAACCAGTTGATGATGCTTTCCACCTGATTATTCGTAGTGTTGAGCTGGCCAAGATAGACCTCCGCATAAGCATGTCCCCCTGTGGTGTTATTACGAGCCAGGATAACTCTAGTAGTCCCTCCAGTAGCTTCCACAAGTGCAGACATAAGAATAGCAAAATCATCACAGTCGCCAACTCCAGCGCATCCACTTTTCTTGCCCAGATCTAGAGATTCGCTGGCATTCTTGAAATAATCAATTCCTCTTGGGTCTCTCAAATAATGCCAATTCTCTTTTAGATAATTATAAATTGCACTGACTTGTTCTATTGTATAATCGCCAGAGTACTTACCTGCAGCCAAGCCAGCTTCTTCTACTACTGCGGGATTATCAGCTTCTACCTTTGAGCTTAAAGTCTCTTTAAGATCTGCCACCTTTTTCTCGGTTGTGCCTCCTGGTGTGTTGCCGCCTCCTGTAATTGGAAATTTAAGGATCTCGCTATCGGGAGGTGTAGTTGTTTGCGGCACCCCTACAAGGTCCAACGAAGTGGCGCTGATCTTCTGGATTTGATCTGCGTAGTTAGCTATACTTGATGTAGTCTCTTCGAAGACGAAGGGCACGTCTGCGGATGCTTCAGATCCAATGAGAAGAACTATGCAGATCCAAAGTGACCATGGAGACATGACGGCCATATATTGCAACCGCTGCTATATGTATTTTGAGGAGGAACCAGGTTCACAGGCTAAACCTAAAAAAACGTGCTTACGCAGCGGATTATGCAGCAGCTTTTGCTTTCACAGATGTTGAAAATCGATATCAGAAAATTACCGATAAATAATCCCTAGTGTATGAACTGAATAATTAGACAGAAGGGGATTTAGGCAAAGATCGGACGGTTGCATAAGGCAGTATGCATAACTTGCATAAAGGGCGCTATTGCATACTTGCGAGTCCAGACCGAATCACCGGAAAAAAAGATTTGAACGCTGCGCGAGGCAGCTAACATTATTTGACCCGATCTACATCACTCCGGCAACCTTCAGGGGATGCATTCCCGCGTTCTCAAGCTGAGCCAGCATGCTAGAGTCCACCTTGAACTCCTTAAGGACGGTTATGAATGCCTCTGGTTTATCGGCCCAGTCCATGAGCACAATATCCTGGTAGAGCTTTGAGCCCCAGGAGGGGCCGGTCCAGGCAGGCAAGGCAACTGCGCTGAAGTTGTAGGCCAGAGCGAGAGCATCGCCCGACTTTGCGGTATCGTTCCAGCGGATGTAAATTCCTGCGATATTGGGCACCGCCTTCTTCTCCGCAT
>JAQVZT010000330.1 GCA_028708055.1 Methanothrix sp. | reverse complement strand
CCTCTATCGCGATATCCGTTCCTGCGCCAATCGCAATGCCCACATTGGCGGAAGCCAGAGCGGGAGCATCGTTCACTCCGTCTCCCACCATGGCCACCGTGAATCTCTCCTGCACTTTCTTGATAGCTGCTTCTTTCTCCCCGGGAAGAACCTCGGCGAAAAACTCGTCCAGCCCCAGCTCCAGGGAGACTGCCTCGGCTACCGATCGATTGTCTCCTGTTAGCATCATGCATTTTATGCCCATGGACTTCAGTTGGCCAACAGCTTCGCGGGATTCTTTCCGGATCACATCTGCCAGGGCAATAGCACCCAGGGGCTTTTCGTCCTCCAGCAAGATCACAACCGTCTTTGCCTGTTTGAGAAGATGCTCAAGCCGATCGTCCTGAAAAGCGTTATTATGCTCTCTAAAATAGCCGGGACTGACTATCTTGAGATTTCTGCCGCCAATTTGGCCTTCGATTCCAGCGCCAGAAATGAGCCGGAACTCATCCGGCTCTGCTATGGCCAAATCCATCTCTATAGCCCTTTTCATAATCGCCTGGGCGATGGGATGCTCCGCCCGGATTTCCAGAGAGGCAGCCAGCTGCAAGATTCTATTTGCATTCTCATCAGCCAAAGGCAAAATATCAGTAACGCCAAAACGCCCTTCTGTAAGCGTACCTGTCTTATCAAAGACCACTGCAGAAATGTCTTTGGCGGTCTCGAAGGCCTGTCGCTCCCGAACCAGAAGACCGGATTTTGCTGCCAGAGATGTGGATACAGCTACTACGAGCGGAATAGCTAAACCCAGGGCATGCGGACAGGCAGTGACCATGACTGTTACTGCTCTCTCTATGGCAAAGGCAAAACCCATTCCATAGGCGGACCAAGCTGCAAGAGTAATGCTGCCGGCTGCGATTGCTGTAACCGTAAGCGCAAATGCCGCTTTGTCTGCCAGGTTTTGCGTCTTTGATCGGCTCTCCTGTGCAGCGCGCACAAGCTGAATCACCTGAGAGAGATAGCTATCCTTGCCGGTCTTCGTAACGGATAGGGTAATTGATCCCGAGCCATTAATCGAGCCGGCCATGATTTCGTCTCCGGCTTTCTTTATTGCAGGCAGGGATTCACCGGTAAGCGCCGCCTCGTTTACATCCGTGCTCCCGTCGAGGACCATGCCATCGGCAGGAATCTTTTCGCCCGGTTTGATCAGGACGCGGTCTTCCGGCTTCAAGTCCGCAACCGATACATCATGCATCTCTCCGTCTCGGATAAGATGTGCATGGGTAGGCAGGATCTTTGCCAGCTCCTCCAGAGCCCGCGAGGCTCCCATAGTCGAGCGCATCTCTATCCAGTGACCCAGGAGCATGATATCTATCAGAGTGACCAGCTCCCAAAAGAAGTCCATGCCTGCAAAGCCGAAGGTTACAGAAGAACTGTAAAGATATGCTACAGTTATTGCTACGGCCACGAGCGTCATCATGCCCGGCTGCCTTTTGCTGAATTCGGTCTTTAAGCCCTTGAAGAAAGGATAGCCTCCATAGAAGTAAACCGCCGAAGAGAGCAGGAAGAGGATAAAGTCAGAGCCATAAGGCTGGAAGTGATATCCAAAGAATTGCTGTACGTGTTGAGATAGCAGGAGCACCGGTCCAGTAAGAATGAGCGAGAAGATCAGCCGTCGCTTGAAATCAGTCTGCATGACCTGGTGGCCTTGGCCTGCATGGCCCGGTCCGACATGATCGGAGTGCTTCATTTGAACCATCTGTTTCTTATCTTGGGCGGGTTCTTTCTCACTGTTTTTTGCCATGTCTCCATGATCTATGGACTCATGATGCGAATGGGATGAATTCAATGAGATCACTCCGGAGAATAATTATTAATCCTGAGGAGAAAAAAGTTACTGGTGTTATTATGGATGAAGGAACTGAGAGATCAAATCCGATGAGAACAGACATAAAAGGCCCGGACCCGCTTGAGACTTACCGGGAGAAGAGGGACTTTCTCAAGACATCTGAGCCGCCCGGAGGCGCATCAGCTCCGGCACGAGCTATTTTCGTGGTCCAGGAGCATCGCTCAAGCAGACTGCACTACGACCTCCGCCTGGAGGTCGACGGCGTTCTCAAGTCCTGGGCAGTTCCCAAAGGCCCTTCCACCGATCCCAGGGATAAGCGACTGGCCATACAGACCGAAGATCATCCGATCGAATACGCCTCCTTTGAGGGAACTATCCCTGCCGGCCAGTACGGAGCCGGAACTGTGGCTATATGGGACAGGGGATCCTACCGGAATATGACCCAAAAGGATGGACGGGAGATCTCCATGGGCGAAGCCCTGCTGGGCGGCCATGCTGCTTTTTGGCTGGAGGGCGAAAAACTCAAAGGCGGCTACGCCATCACCCGCACCAAGCGAGGATGGATACTGATCAAGATGAAGGCGGAAAAAGAAGCGGAATGATGATAAATTCACGATTCTGCGTAAGTTATAGATAAGGTCAGAAAATAGATATACAATATGAAAAAAATTCTTGTGGCCCTATCGATAGCATTCTTATGTGCCTGTATCCTGGCAATCGCAGAAGAAAAGAGCGATCTATCGGCTAATTTGACTGATAGAACACCTATCGGAAAACAGGCAAATCTCAATCTAAGCGAATTTCAACCGGTTCAGGTCAATCTCATCGATCTTGCTCAACAAAATGCTGTAGGCACAAATGCCGGTCTGAATATAACTCAGGTGGCTTCTGGGAAGAATGCCAGCGTCAATTTAGTGCTGGGTCCGCCCGGTTCGACCCTGAAGATGCACTATCATCAATACAGAGATGAGATTGTATATTGCATCAAAGGGCAGGCGGTCATGAATGTATCCGGCAAGCAATTGGTGATGAAAGCCGGAGATCTGATGTACATTCCGGCTTTATTAATCCACGGATCTGAGGTAACTGGCAACGAGACTCTCCAGCTTATCTCTATCTTTGCGCCGCCGTTTGACGGAAAAGACAGAATCTATGTTTAGTTAAGAGAAACTTTCCCTTTTTGGCGCAGCCATGCCTATTCAGTCTTGTCTATTCGGTCCGATCTATATTCATAGGCATGACCAAGGGTATTAATAATCATCACGGAAAAGTCAGTAGTATGAAGACAATCATCATTCTTGTAAGCCTGCTCGCAGCTGTCTCTCTGGCTGCAGCGTATGCTCCGGAACAACAAACCACCGTGGATGGCCTGCGCCTATCCTTCCAGCTTGGCCAGGCATACGAGAAGGCCAGTCAGGGTCAGGATATTCAGGGCTTCAATGCTCTGGTCGATCAATGGAATGCGTGGGTTAGCAAGAACCTGGGAAATGATGCATCTCTGCTCATGGCAAAGATGACCGCGCCCGTCAACCTGCAGAAACCCTATGTCGCTGCTGGAAACAATACCACAAGCAAAGGCATAGTCCATAGCATAAATGGCGATGGAGCGAAATATACCGCTAACGATGTCAATCTCATGTCGGACGCTGCAATTGCAAAATATGCGGCATCAGAACAAGGAAACACCCAGGGTGCAGAATACCTTGG
>JAQVZT010000329.1 GCA_028708055.1 Methanothrix sp. | reverse complement strand
GGCCAGTTTCAGATCGATAAAAATCTAAGAAGCATGAACTCGGGAATCAAGTCCACCAAAAGCGTGGTGTTTTCCGGCAGCGTGGATGCTCTGGTAAAGAACGAATATCTGGTGGATAAAGCTCAGGGCAAGAATGCCAATTTCCAGGAAAAGGATGCAGTCGACAACTACAATGCAGTTTCTGTCGGAGATGCCCTCGCAGGAACTGAGAGCTTCAAGAGCTCTGCGGTCTTCGGTGGCGTGGGCGCTAAGGTCCAGGAAAGCTATGATGTCTCTCAGATGGAATTCAAGGATCAGGATTTTACTCTGCATCAGACCGGGTCCCTTAAAAAAGCAGCTGAGTTCAAGACGGCAGACAATTTTACTGGATATTACCTGATAGATGCAAAACAGGTCATACCTGGCCAGAAGAATCTTAAGGAGTACGAGGAGTATTTCGGGTCCTTTGAGATCAATCGGAGGATACTCTTCAGAAATGAAGAAAAATCCTCGGCTCCATGTCAGGAAGGAGATTGCCTAAAAATGCCGAGCATCAGTTCACAGCTTCCAAGCAGCTCTGGCTTTGTCAGCCCCTGCATGAGTCCCTCATGCAATAATTTTATAAACCGGCTGAATTCATTTGGCAAGTGAGCCTGAGCCATTATTTTTTTGCGATATTTCGCTATTTCCAGAAGGATTTCGGCAGCAAAACCTTGAAATAGCCTCTTGAGAAACTGTAGCTGGGTGCTAGGGTATCTGGAGAGTTAATGCCTGGCGTTTTTGAAATGCCCCGTTTTGGGGACAACCAGGCTAAAGGAGGTTTTGTGGATTGAAGAGAGAATGCATTGCATTAGCGGTTATCGTCATGGCAATCGTCGGCATGGCTGGCGCTGCCAATTACATGTACGAGAAATCGTCTGTTAAAGGAGTGGGGTACAGAAACCTAGAGATTGTCATATCCACGGAAACCGGATTTAATGGCCAAAAGCTTGTGGAAAAGCAGTCCGGTTCGGGAAATGTCATCATTTCTAGAATTGAACTTGAAGCTGAGAGACAACCTGCAGACTTAACCTGCACCTGGCCTACCGGGTCAGATGCCATGGACTACATCAACTTCACCTCTGAGCAGGAGCTGGAGTACATGCCAGTCTCGTATCAGACCGGCACCTACGACCAGAAATGGGTGGACAAGCTCTGCGTGCAGAATTACAAGATAGGCGCAGTCCTCACCGAAATGTACACTCATGCCGAACATCTGCAAAAGACCACTGAGGTAAAGACCAGGGGATATAATAACAACACCCTGTCCAATGTCCCGGCTTGCTGCACAGGCGTTCTCGAAGCCAACCTGAACAGCAACGTCATCGGCGTTGCCCATATCGGCTGGATCTCCCGCGATCCGACCGCTGATCCGCAGCTCAAGGGCCGCCATGCTGAGTACGGCAGATCCGTCGAGGACCTGACTGGCGTCTTCTCCATCGAGAAGTTCATCCAGCTCTGGGGCAACTCCACATGCGGCGCAATCAGCGTTGACTGGCTGCCCTGCGTGTAGTGGATATACCTTGCAGAATATGCTTTGAGCAGCGCTAGAAATCTAGCGGCTCAAAGCCACATTTTTCTGAGATGATGACCTTCTAAAAGACCTTGATACAATTAGCTGGCACTCTTGAAGGGAGCAAGCTAGCAGAATGAGCAGTGAATTGGTCGCCCTGATTTTAATGGGGTTTTCTCGCAAGTATGGCATGTGTAGCCAACCGTTTATGAGAACCCTCGATAAATGGTGTCGGATGCACGGATGCGGAGCATTTTGTCTTTACCCAAACAGGCTTCGCCGGTCAGAAGCTCGTGGAAATTAGCGCATTTGCTTTCTGTTTTAAGAATATGCTTTTCGGGCAGCCAGCCCAAGAAGCTGACTTGTATTTAAAGGATGATGCGATATAACACATAGACTAGTCAAAGAAGGCGAATATAATGAGCAAGAAATGAGCAAGAAAAAAGGTGCTAAGGGAATGCCCAACAACGGGCCTGGTAAGCACGATCCATCAAAACCTAGAAAGAACAAGTCCGAAGTGCCAGTATTTGCCAAACCTAAGGGCGGAATAACTAATGAGCGACCAAGAAATTCCAGGATATAGGTGATATGAGAGCTAATCCTGGTTTCCATTATTGAGCAAGAGAAGGCTTAATGACATGCCCGAGAATATGGTTTGAATTCCCAGGATAGAGAATATCATGGCCATCATTGCGCTGGATGAAGCGTCCAGTGCCCCAAATCCAGATACTCCCCAGCTCATAAGGACTTTCAGGCCGATGATTCCTCCCACGATCAGCAATATTGCGCCAATGAGAAGCTCCTTTTCCAGAGAGTAGTAGCTGATCATCTTTTTAATTTTATTAGAGCGAGAAAGGCCGTAAGTTGCTCCAAATGCTTCAAAATATATACCTGCAAGCAGCATCTGGTAGCCAATTATTGCCAGCAGGCCTCCCAGGATCAGAGAATGCATCCTCGATCCGCCTTGCAGATACACTCCCATAAACAGCGCCAATCCGAAAATAAGCACCAAAAGCCCGGGAATCAGGAGAAATGCCGCCGGCCGGTAGAGCATCATGAAGCGCAGATGCCTCCATCCGTCTGTGATGGAATGAAGCTTCGAGACGCCTCGGCGCGGGGAGTAGGTGATGGGAACTTCTGCAACTCTCAGGTCTTTGCAGATTGCTTCAATGAGCATCTCGGTTGCGAACTCCATTCCTCCTGACCTCAGGCTCAATCTGTTCAGGGCGTCTTTTTTGATGGCGCGAAGTCCGCAGTGAGCATCGGAGATGCGGCAGGAAAAGAGGGTATTCAAAATGCAGGTGAGAACGGGATTTCCGATATAGCGGTGAAGGGCAGGCATGGCACCGGGAAGGATTTTACCTTTCAAGCGCGAGCCTATAACCATGTCGTAATTGCCGCTCTGCAAGATGGATATCATGTCTTCAATTGCTCTGGGATCATATGTCAGATCCCCGTCCATGAAGACAATGTACTGCCCCTCCGCCTGGGCAAGCCCTGCCAGGTAGGCGTTTCCATATCCCAGCTTTGCGGGCTTGATGACCTTTGCCCCGCATGAATCTGCAATTTCGGCAGTTCCATCGCTAGAGCTGTCTGCAACAAGAATTTCCCCCGAAAGGCCCATCTCTCCGAATACCTGCTGGGCTTTCTGGACGCATTCGCAGATGGTCTCTTTTTCGTTTCTGGTGGGGATGATCAGGCTTACTTGGGGCACATCACTCTGAGTTGCGATTCTATCTGTTAAGCCTTTCCTTTGTATTTAGAGAGTCTCAGGTTCAATCTCATTCTTAAAAGAAAGTCTGACCTTGGCCCGGAATTGCATTATTTTGCCGTCGACAAGCTTGGTGTCCAGCTCAACCACTTCTGCCATCCTCATGTTTGTCAACTTGTCCGCTGCACAGCTGATAGCATTGTTTACCGCATCCTCCCAATCTTTGCTCGATGTTCCCACAAGCTCGATAAAATTATAGACACTGCTGCCAATTGCACTATCCATGTATTATAATAGTCATTTCTCAT
>JAQVZT010000328.1 GCA_028708055.1 Methanothrix sp. | reverse complement strand
CGCGGAGAAGACAATGCAACAGTGGTTGATGTTGCGCGCTCCTATCTCCCTATTGGCAAAGGCAGGAACTGATGTCTTTGCGCTGCCCAGGGAGATCTTTGCCGCTGCGGATGAAAAACATATGCGCCTGCCGATCACATCTCTGGATATCGTGGTGCAATTGCGCCGGAAGGCGCCCCGGCTCTTCAGGAAAAGGGCGCTTTCAAGGGATGCCAGGATATTTGTGACGGAAGAGGGGGAGGTCCTGGTGGATGGGATGGATGAGAAGTGATAGCGCCGCATCCGGTCGATCTGAATGCTTCGCTTTCCGATTTGCCGCTCCCGTCTGAGCTACACTGAACTTGTGCGCAGCAATTTTGTAGGGTCCGTGGGATGGACCAATCTATTTATTCCTGCAGGTCTAAGTATCGACAGTCAGGAGGATCAGGAGGGGCTATGAAAAGAGATATTGCAGCCATATGCTTTTTGATTATTTTGGTGATCGGGCATGGCGCTGCCAATCCAGCGCCGATTCACATCGGCCATGGCCTGATCGGCAACTTGAATCCGCATGAAACAGGTGCTATTGTCTTGGGATCCTATTTCGATCCCAATCAGGGAACATATAATAACTATTGGAGTTCAGAATATCGCATATTCGACCTGTGGCGCTACACCCCACCAAGATATTCGTATATCAATAGTTTGAAATGCACGCATCAAGAACATTGGTGCGATTGGCAGAGGTATTGCGATTTTATTCTTTAATTAAATTCCTGGAAGCATATCATATCTCTTCTCTTCCATTTATCCGAAACCCATTTATATTCTTCAAGAGATTCCTTTTCCATGAATTCTTCATTCTCCGTTCCTCTCATCGCTCTTCTCCTGCTCCTTTCCGGCCAGGCCGATGCCTCCTTCTGGTTCCAGGTAAAAGAGATCACGCCCATTGAGATGATGCCAAATAGCGAGGCCAACCTCAGCGTCTATGTTAAGGGGCTGGGCAGCGAGAGAGCTTATGTCGAACTGGTCTTCAAGAACGTGACCGATGGATTCGATTTCTCCTGCCCCAAAATGATCAAGAACGTCTTCCCGGCAGGAGTAACCCAGTACAACTGCAGCGTCAAGGCTGCCGATGTACCGCCAGGCAACTACTCTTTTGTGGTGGATGTGGCAGCCAAAGGAGCGCCATCCGGCAAGAAGACCGGCTTTATCAATGTGCTGGCGCCTGATGGCGGCAGGGCAATGCAATCGCAGGACGGATCGATGTCATCGGGATCAGTGCCATCCGGATCGATGGCATCCCAACCGGCACCGCAAGAAAATAGTGCTTCCCAGGCAGGCGACTCTTCCGCCGGGACGCCCACAGCCCAGACCCGGAATACGCCGGCATCCGGAGCGGCAGCGGCAATTCTTGCTCTGCTGCTTGCCTTTCGCCGTATGGCCGGATAGATCCTGAGAATTGCAGAAAAAAATTACAAATCTTTTAATTATTTTAGCTTGGAAATGATATTCTGAGCACTCCTCTTTCAACCTAACCGTGAACCTCTGGGCCTTCCCGCTTCTTCCCTCGCCATCCTGCAAAATAAATTGTCTGCCCAAAACATTTTCATACTACTATTGCGCAACCACATGGGGATGATAGTTAGCGCTAAACTAGTTATGGCTTTGCTGGTAAGCCTTCTGATTTTGATTGGCCTGAATGCGATCACAATCTGCATTCCTTTGACCGTGGCGCAACCATCCGGAGCCTGCCCTGCCGCATCTTCTTCGCCACCAATAATACAAAATTTTAATTTTTCGCCCAAAGAGCTGATTTTGGATAACGTCTCCACTCAGATAGAGCTAGTGACGCAAGTTGCCGATGAGGGAAATGACATTGAATCCATCGAAGTGGTCTTCTCCAGCCCCTCTGAAAATCAGTCCATAGGCGCATTTATGAATTCAACAAATCTGCTTTCCGGTGACGCCAGGAACGGCAGCTATTGCACGAATCTATCATTTTCTCCCACCAGCGAGGAGGGCGCCTGGACTCTTGATCATATGATGGTCTGCGACATTGCGGGAGACTGCAAAAAGATCAATGCCTCATCGGCTGAGATGCTGGGCTTTCCGGCAAATATGCAGATCGCCAGAAGAGCTGAACCTGGAAATATGACATCTTCCCAAGTATCTCAAGCCTCAAGGGATAGAGTGAGTGCTCTGCATCTCGGCCTTGATTCCAATGAGCTTCGCGGCTGGGCGAGCACCGACAAGAGGTTTTTCGCGCAAAGGAAGATCATCATCAACAGTGTCTTCAACCGGCCATCTATCTGCTGGCCTTGATCCCTATCAGATCGGCTGCATTCAGCCTTTTCTGACTCTTCATTTTAATGAATACCCCGCAGCTTTCTGCGCGGGTGCTTTGCCCCAATTTCACCATTTACCGCTCTCTTCTTCACCGACACTCTTTATCCATCTCCCAGCCAAGCCGCTCCCTGATGATCTGGTAGCTCATCTCCGGGGGTATGGCTCGGACCTCGGTGCAGATCAGGTCGATGTACTGGTGCGGAGTAACATCGAAGGCCGGATTTCTTACTTTTACGTGGCTGTACCGGGAGACGTCTGCCAGCACCTCGGCTGATTCGCGCTCCTCGATGGTAACCAGTTCGCCCAGAATTGTCTGGGGGCTGAACTTGTATGTCTCGGCGGCAACTATGAAACTGGTTCTGGCCTCATGAGCACAGAGGGCTATCTGAGCGGTTCCGATCTTATTTACCAGAGTTCCATTGGCGGTTATCACATCTGCTCCCACCACTACTAGGTCGACCTCATTCATGACGCTCCTGACCGCCGAATCGACTATCAACTCCGTCTCGATCCCCATCTTATCAAGCATGCCGATGGTGGTAATGCCCTGATATCTGGGTCGCGATTCGGTGGCTATCACCTTGATCTTCTTTCCGGATTTGTGGGCGGTGCTGATAACGGAGAGCGCTGCGAGTGAGTTGCAGTGGGTGAGAACGACTGAGCCGTCCTTTATCCTGCGGCTGCCGATCTGACCTATTCTTTCCAGAGCCTTTTCCGAGATCTCGATGAAGCGGTTGGCGTTGAGCGCAATCGCCTTGCGGGCTGAATCCAGGTCCTGGGCATCGTACTTCATTACCATGCGTATGGCATTAGATAGGGAAACTGCCGTGGGCCTTGTCTTGAGAAGAGTATCGGCTGCTTCCTTCATCTGGCTATTGAAGTCATCAAGGCTTTTCGGCTGCACGGCCTGCGAGAAGTCGCGCAGAGATGCTGCGGCAGCTGTTGCAATTCTGCCTGCACCTCTGATCTCCATGCTGCGAATCTTTGTGCAGGTATCCAGTACCTGATTCATTGGTTTCATCCTGCTTTTATTGAGGGGCTTTAGGATAAATTCATTTCCAAATCAAATCCAAATCAATTTGCCATTACATCCAAAAATTATTAATATTATTGATACATTTTCCCATAGGGAGTCGGGAAATGATGGAGGAAAACGATCAGGAGTTCTTGCGCGCGCTTCATGAAGAGAAGATTCGAACTCAAAACGAACGCACTCAGCTCGTCAC
>JAQVZT010000032.1:1983-14916 GCA_028708055.1 Methanothrix sp. | reverse complement strand
TGTAGATCCTGCATTTGTAGATCCTGCATTTGTAGATCCTGCATTTGTAGATCCTGCATTTGTAGATCCTGCATTTGTAGATCCTGCATTTGTAGATCCTGCATTTGTAGATCCTGCATTTGTAGATATCTTGCGTTTGCAGGAATTATCTCCAATGGATTTTGTTTTAATAGTGATATCATACACTTTGTCAGAAACCAAGGATTCCTCTAGCTTCTTCTTCTCACTTTCATCTAATTTGATTGGAACAACCAGATCTTTAAAGGCCTCGCTGCCAAATCGTGTAACAGACTTATCAATCAGAGTCTCCGCACCATCCTTTATAACAACTTTGTCCAATTGGAAGTCCAATCCTTTGCTATTAGATATTTTTATTTGAATTTTGCCCTTGCCATCATAGATTACATTCTCAACATCCAAATCATCCTGAGCGCTCCCCTCTTCTTCGGTCTTTTTATAAGCATCTGAACTGGCCTTTGACCCGAAGTAGAAAGCGATTACGATGCCAACCAATTGAATATATTGAGTAACGATCTCCTGATTTCCACCTTGCTGAATATTTCCGTTGAGTGCATAGAAAACAACTGCCACAAGCCCAAGGACAAGAAGACCTGCTATGGTCTTTCTCATTTCGCCAGGTTCACTTCCCTTTAGCCTGAAATGCGTATGCAGCATCAGCAATATTGCCCCGAATAGCAGTAAGGCGAGCACCGCCGGAGCCACCAATGCATAAGGACTGCTCATTTCTACTGCCGCTCCATATATTGCATTACTCAACATTTGCACAAGGCTAATCAGCAGATACAATCCCAGGAGAAGGAGGATTAGACCTGAAACTATTTGCACTATGGATTTTTTATCTTTTTCTTTGTCTTTTTTAGCAGAAGAATTTGCAGCAACGTTATCCTTATTAGCATTACCGTTAGTTGGTTTATTAAATCCCAGCAGACCTTTGATAAGTACAATTCCACCGCCAAGGATAATAGCAAACGCTAATAATGCCATTAAGATGAGCAAATAATTAAGTGGCATGGAATCGGCAGCATTAGGAATTGAATAGCTGAAGTTTAATTTATTCTCCCTGGAAGTAACATCGGTAAGGTCATATCCTTCCCTTGGAAAAGATGGTTGAAATTGATCGCCTCTTGATGCCCTTACAATGCCTGAAGGCGTTATATTATTGAAGCTGTACTTTCCATACTCATCTGTACGTTTAGCATTTTCTCCATAGTCGTACATTGAATTGCTATTAGCATCAATATATATTGTATAGTTTTGCAGAGGCGGCTCAGAGGGATCCAATTTTCCGTTAGAATTAACGTCCAAGAATGTTATTCCGGATATGGATACATTTCCGTCATTTGCAGACGACGCAGATTGCGCAAATAATACTGCAAGAATAACGAGACATATCATAAGAAGAGCGGTCTTTATTGATAATGCCGATTTGTTCGAAAGCATTTAAACCACCTCGTCGGATATTACAATTAAATAGATAATTATGATTAACTCATGGAGCGTGACTATAAATACTTTTGCAAAATTTCAGAGAAAATGATTGTGGCATATTATGATTATAGCCACTTTATTTTTAGAAGTAAATAGATTATTGGTCACATATCCCAAACTCGGGCAGCCTCTCCCTGGCCGCCTCGCGGGCCTGCTGGTGCTCACGCAGGAACCTCTCTATCCGCTCGGCTACATCCTTCTTGCAGGTTCCGCACATCCTTCTCCCGGAGCGGCATTCGGCATCCAGCTCCAGAAGTTCCCGGTCATCCTGGGAGAGGTGAAACACCAGAAACTCGTAGATTGAGCACTTGTCCGGCTCGCCTCCCAGCTTCTTCTGCTCAGCCAGGCTCTGCTTTCCGCCGGTGATGGCCCGCATGATCTTCTTGCCTGCTTCTTTGGGATCTTCCGTGAGAGCGATATGGCTCTCCGGCTTGGAGGAGGACATCTTGCCACCCGTAAGGCCGGTCATGAAACGGTGGTAAATTGAGGCCGGCGGGATGAATCCGTAATGCCCGTGCTCAATTTCCAGATTTATTATGATCCGGTCGATCTCCTCTAAAAGAGAAGCAGAGCTGCGCCTTTCGTCATCCTTAATCTCGGTGAGATCGATATGCTCCTCGTACCGTTTCACCCGTCCCAATCCAGTTTCCAGGAGAGCCTTTTCCGCGGCGACCATAAGCTCCTGGTCGGCTGCTTTGCCCCGGATGCTGATGTAGCCCTCGCGCTGCTCCACCAAAAATTTTCTCATGCGGTAGGCCAGATCGCGGGTGAGCTTGATATGCGGGTCCTGGTCCGCTCCAACCGGTATGACAACAGGCTTTGGCCCGCCGAATTCCTTCAACTGAGGATGAAGAATGTCTGCGCTCTGGGCCATGACGCTCTCCATGTGGGAGATGTGAGTCTCTCCGGAAAATCCGTAGATAGCACTGACCTCGGAGAAATTGGCTTCCCTGCCCAGCTCAAAGGCCAGATTTCTCATCTTGTAGTTTTGAGACTGGAAGTAAATATGGCTCTTCTCATTGGGCTCAAATCCCAGGGCAATCAGGCTGAGGATATATTCATTGATGCCCAGGCTTCTGCACCTCTCCCAGCTTATGCCCCGCACGGCATGAGCCTCCATATCGGCTACGGCTGCAAATGCGTCTGCTCCCTGCTGCTGGTGCCAGATGATCTCATTCATTACCATCATATGGCCGAAATGGGCTCTGCCGGTTGGCATGAATCCGCTCATGACTCCGAATGGCTCATGCCTCTGCATGGCATGGAGAACAGCATCATAGTTCCTGTGTCCGAAGATGATCTTGCGTGCCATGTACTGATGAGGCTCTTTCAGTTCGGGAAGTATTTCATCAAAGCTTGATATGCCAAATTCCACAAAGAGCTTATTATAATCATCAACATGCACTGCACCCCAGGGATCAAGCTTCAGTTCCATGGCCCAAGGGAGTGAAAACGATGATATATCTATCTTCTCATTGCGAACGCCTTAATGCCGGCGATGCCGGAAGATTCCCCTATGCAAAGGGATAACTTCTCAGCAGTCTAATGGCACAATTATGAAGCCCGATATTATTCAAGAGGTTTGCCCGGTCTGCGGCAGCTCCGAACTTTACCTAGAAGCAGGAGGCTACACCGGCAAGATCTACCATTGCAAGAACTGCGACTACATTGGCGCTCTGATTGTGGAGGCGGATGGGGAGATGGCCAAGGCAATAAGGGAGGACTATGAGCAGAAGAACAAATCAAGTTAATCGACTGTGAGGTGATGCAATTTTTCCGATTGAACTTCAACATCGAATTTCATCACACCACTATCGCGTTCGGCTCTAAATCTCTTTTCATCTTCTGCACCTTGATCACCTCTGCTCCAAAGAGAAAGATCTGAGCGGAGTAGTAGATCCAGAAGAGAAAGATCACCAGCGACCCTGCTGCCCCATAGGCCGAGCCCACATTGACGATGCTCACATAGATCTCAATACAGAAGTTTCCTGCAGCAACCAGAAGGGCGGCCAGAGCAGAGCCCGACAGAACATCTCGCCACTGTAGCTTTACCTCGATAAGGGTCTTGTAGGTTCCGGCAAAGAGAAGAGACACAAAGCAAAAAGAGACACAGAAGGTGAGAAGCCTGAGAAGCCCCAGATGAATGGGCAAAAACTCCTCTATCTGCTTTCCGACCGGCATGAGAAGGGCGGTGAAGAACGAGGTGACCAGCAGCAAAAAGGCAACCAGTGCAATGAGCAGGTAGGAGTGCAGGTAATTGATAATCGTATTAATGAGAGGCACATCTCTGTCAGGGATTTTCCAGATGATGTGAAAAGCTCTTCTGGTGTGAACAAAGAGTCCTGACGCGCCAAAGATCAGGAGGCCGATATTGATCAATGTAAAGCTGAAGGATGAGGCCTGATCGGTCGCACGATTGATCAGATCCTCAGCCGCATTCGGCATCTGCTGGCCCACCAAATCTTGAGAGGTGGCAACTACCTGGCCTGCAAGAGGACCGTGCTGGAATAGCAGATTAAAAAGCATCAATATCAATATGAGCAGCGGCACAAAGGAGAAGAGGCCGTAGTAGGCAAGAGCTGCCGCCAGAAGAGAGGCATCGTCCTTGAGCCACTCGTGAATTGCATCTCTGAGCACGGAATAGGTATTAAATAATTTCATAGTAATGTTGCTGTGATGCATTTGGGTTTTGTGAGTCTATGGATAAAAAAATCGGAACATTAGAAAGAGAGCCCCGAGCTTACGGCGCTCCCTTCAGATCCTCTCTCTGGGTGATGTTCTTGATCTCCTGCTTCAGGTCCTCGGGAAGCCCCTTGATCTCCACATCCAAAAAGCCCCGCACAATAACGCTTGTTGCCTCCTCTGAGGTCAGGCCGCGAGACATGAGATACTCCAGCTCCTCCTCGGATATGCGACCCACTGCCGCTTCATGGGACATGTCCAGATCCCGGCTCTGGCCGTCCAGCTCCGGTATGGAATAGATTCTGCCTTTGTCGGATAGCAGAAGCCCGACGCACTCCAGATGGGCTCGTGCCCCCGGCACCCTGCCGGTCATTCTACCCCGAGCGATTACCTCTCCGCCCACGGAGACAACTCTTGATATGGACTCGGCACTGGTCTCAGGCGCGTCCAGGAATACATTGCTACCGATATCGATGTTGCCCATGGTGGAATAGATCACGCTGTTGAAGCTGGCCACTGCGCCGCGTCCCGCCAGCGTGGCCGTGGGGAAGGTCTGAATTGTCTTGACCGGCTTTAAGAGGATGTAGTTGTTCGAGAGAGAGCCGCCTTCGGCGATGGTGATTCCCGTCCTCGGCCTCACCTCTACCTCCTTTCCCCAGCTGTGAATCATGGTGAAGCTCACCTTCGCATTCTTCTGGATGTAGAACTCAGAGACTCCAATGTGAAGGCCGCGCTGCACATGCGACGGTGTGGTGCAGCCGGTGATGACATGCAGCTCTGAGCCTTCCTCGGCGATGACGAGGTTGTGCACCCGCTGATTGAGGTTCGATGATCCCAGATACAGGCAGCTCTTGACTGGGAAGATGGTCTTCATTCCCTTCTTGGCGCGGATGAAGTAGCCAGCAGGCGGCGCGCTCGCTACATCAGCCGTGTACTTGTCGGCATCTGCTGCCACCAGCTTGAACCAGTAATCCTGCAAGAAGTCGTATTTTTCCAGGGCGGAGGCCATATCCATGATCTCCACGCCTTCGTAGAGCGACTTGGCTATCACCGGGGTCTGGTCCATCTGGACAAAAGAGCCCGAGGATTCAGCATCCAGCTTCACCCCCACATCCAAAGCAGCTTTCGTGACCACATCCGGCAGATCTTCGGCACTGGCTATCATCTCCTGGGGCCGGGCCTCAGACTCGTAGCTCTCCAGGTCCACATCTGTGCCGTACATTGCCTTCTTGTCCCGCGCCTTTTTGGCCTTATCCTCTATACCGGACACGTGCATCCTGCACACCCCTCATATCCGCTTCTCTTGATCTGCTCCAGGATCTCGCCCGGATTGCCGCTGCATACGATCGATCCGCCAAGCATGACATGGGCCCGGTCGGCTTTCATGTAATCCAGAATATGGCCGAAATGGGTGATGATCACGCCGGATTTGGTCCTCAGGCTGGGACGCTGGTCCTTTTGCGTAAGAGAGTTGATGGCCTCGCCGATGAGCTTGATGTTCTCCAGATCCACACCGGAATCAGGCTCGTCGAGCATAACGAAATCAGGCTGCTGCGCCAGTAGCTGGACCATCTCAGAGCGTTTTACCTCGCCACCGGAAAAGCCGCGATTAACGTCTCTATCTGCAAAGGCCTCAAAGTCCATCTTCCGCAGTATCGAAAGTGCATCTGCCCCGGGGTTGATGATCTTGATGAGGTCCTTGAGCCTCAGGCCACGAATGGCTGGCGGGCGCTGAAATGCCATGCCGATGCCCAGGCGTGCCCTCTCATCCATGGAAATATGCGTGATATCTTTTCCTTTGAATACAATGGTTCCTCCATCGATGGTGTATCTGGGAATTCCGGCGATGACATTGAGCAGAGTAGTCTTGCCGGTGCCGTTGGGGCCAAATAGGGCATGGGTCTCACCCCGACTGATCCTTAGGTTGAAGTCCTTTAAAACCTGCTTACCGCCGATGCTGACCGAAAGATTCTCAATCTCCAGCAGCCGCATCACCTCCAATCATGCACCCATTTATGCCCTGGCAATATAAGACCTTTTGCGGCAATCAGAGATATTGCAGCAAATGCTCCTAAAAGGCCGCTCAGCCAGGCAGGTTGCTTTGGCGAAAAAGGAAGGGGGATGCAAGTAGCCGCAGCCCCTTATTTCCAGAAGGAATTCGACTAAAAATAAGATCGGCCCGGTACTTTACGCACTTGCGGATCCGTTCACAAGCTGACTGGCAGCGACCTGCTGAACCTGGCCAGGCTGAGCAGCTTGAACGGTCTGCTGGGCTGAAGCCGTGGTTACCAGCGGTGACAGAAGGCTGCCAAAGGCTATGCCAGGCTGGTTTATTCCCGGCGCTGTGAAGACATACTCTCCATCCATGGAGCCGGGCTTTATCGTAAGACTGAAGCGATACATGTTCTGGCTGCCGGCCGGAACGACAAACAATGCCAGCCTGTCGCCCAGAACGCTGCCAGCTGCGGTAACTGGCGTGACGACGCCATTAGCTGCCAGCTCACCGGACCCGGATACTGCATCAGCAATCTGATAGAGGTCCAGCTTGAGATAGCTCCGTTCAACATCGTTAAGGGTAAAAGCCCAGCTTCCTGCCGCCACTGCAATTCCCACTGCGACAACCGGTGTACGGACGCCCTTTCCCGGAACGTGAGGACTCATGCCTGTGTCTTTTCTGATTGTAAACAGGCTCTCGTTTCTAAAAGACAGAGCCGAGTCCCCAGGGTTATCATAAGGTCCTACATCCCGAACCTCCTGATAAATCTGGTTTCCGGACATATCCTCTGCGGGAAAATCCGCTTCGACTTCGTTCCCTGCGCCCGTGGCAAGGGCAGTCATGCAAAGACATGCCACAAAAGCCAGAGCTATTTTTGCACACTTAGATCCCATTCTCCTAATACCTCCGCATTTTAAAACATGCGCCAAGGTCTTAAAGTTAACCCCTCTTTTTGAAAAAGAGAAGATCAGATTATCGCGTACTGAGCCGCAGGCTCCATCAGAGGATTCTCATCGATGTTGGTGCCTATGTTGTGGTTCAGATCGCTGATGCCGTCATGATTTTCATCCTGCATTCGCGTTCCCTGCCAGTAGTTCCCCAGCCGATTCACAAAGGTTTTTCCCTCGAATCGATAGGATATTTCCTGAGAGGAACTCCAGGAGTTAGTGGAAATATATGAATTGACGTCCTGAGAGTTATTCATAAATGAATTTAGGTATAATATATTATCACTGGATTGCTGAGGATATATTCCATCATCCAGATGGAGGCCTTCATTATTTTGGGAAATTTCATTTAAGTAAAGCTGATTGAAGCTGCAATTGACCATTTTTATACCCTGGCGAGAGTTGTAGACGCGGTTTCCTGTGATATTGCACCGTCGGGAGCTGATGAGACTGATGCTTGAATCCTTGCTCGAAATTGTATTATTCTGCAGAGTATTCTGCATACAAGAGTTGATAATTATGCCTTCATTATTCGCTGACAGATCATTGGACTGCAAATTGTTATAGGATGATTGATCCAGATTTATGCCGGTATCGCTGCCGAGGATATCATTTTCGCTGAAGTCATTATGATTTGAATCATGTGACAGAATGCCATTATCATTATCATGCAGATGATTGAGAAAGAGACGGGTATCCATGCCGCGCTCCAGGAGAATTCCCACCGGGCAGGCGGAAATATCATTTCTCTGAATGATATTGTATCGAGTGGAGTTAATATATATGCCACGAGCGGTATTCTTGTGGATAGCATTCTCTTCGATGGTGTTGTTGTTTGCCTCCTCGATCGATATGGCAAAATTGCATCCGCCCACAATGTTCCCTGTAAGCAGATTCTCTTCGCTGCTGCCCGAGACTGCCAATCCCCATGGATTATTCTGAATGGTGTTATTCCTAAATGAATTTCGGCTGGAATTAACGATCAGAATTCCCTGATTATAATTATGAAACAACTGATTTTCAGCAAAGCTGTTTTGAGATGAATCCTCAAGGTATGCGCCGTTGCCTGTGGTGATATTACTGAAGGAGTTTCTTAAAACGAGGTTACCATTGGATGAGATGAGGTGAATGCCATATTGATCATTGAGGTCCGCATCATTATTCACCATGAGATTCTCATCTGAATAGTACAGCGTGATTCCGCTTCCGTCATTGTCCTCCAGATTATTGTTCTTGACAGTATTGGCTGAAGAGTCCCAGAGATAAATGGCATAATCATTCTCGAATGCTGTGTTGTTGGAGATCTCGTTATTCTGTGATAGATATGGATAGATGCCATAGTCATTATTAATCGCAGTATTATTGCATATAGTATTATTATCCGCATTTGATAAGACTATACCATAATCGTTGGTGACCACCGCATTATTCTCTACAAGGTTATCGCTTGAACGGAACAATTTGATGCCGATCCCCATATTTTCGCTTGCATTATTATTAATAATTGCGTTATTTGTGGAATTGATGATCATAATGCCCACCTGATTGTTCTCGAAGAGGCTGTTATTCGAGATCATGTTTTTCGCTGCTGAAAAAATGACCAGCCCGCCCAGGTAGTTATCATCCAATTCATTCGAATCGACGGTGTTATTTCCCGAAAACACAAGAATTCCGATTGCATTGTCTCTCAAGACATTGTTGGCGATGATGTTGTTTTGGGAATGCACCTGAACCGCTGCCATAGACCAGCCAGTGGCACCGGTCAGAATCACATTTTCCAAACGCGAATTGTCTGCAAGAATCTGAATAGCACTCTCTCCGTCTCCTGCCGCCAGGACAGGCCGGTCTTTTCCGGAGACGCCCCGTATGGTCAGGCTCTTGGTGATGATGATGCTCTCATTGTAGGCGCCTGGCAGTATCTCAATTATGTCTCCCGCAGATGCGCTATCAATAGCCTCTTGTATGCTCTTTCCCGGCCCCAGGGTGATTACCGATGCCTGGGCAAGCATGGCCAGAACCGATGCCGCCAGACAGCAGAATATGCAAATTGAGGGCAATTTTTTCATCATGTCCTTGAGCATCTCCTGTTTGGTCCCATCTTTGCCCGAGACTATAGCGAGGATATCGATAAAGGATCTTTCTTGATGCGGATCAGGTCCGCCTTCAGGTTGTCTGATATCTTTGCGCCTTCCATCTTGGCATCGGAGAGGGAATAGAGGGTAAACTGGTCGTATTTGATGCGCTCCAGGTTGGCGCCGGTGAGGTTCACTCCGGTCATCTCCACCCGGTTTAAGGTGGCATCTCTTAAATCGGCTCCATTCATCCTGGAATTTGTCAGATATACCAGATCCAGATTAGATCCCCTGAAGGAGGCCTCTGTCAGGTCTACCCCCCTCAGATCCATCTCTGATAACCTGGTCCGATCGAACCTGGCTTTGCTGAGAACCGAACCGGTCAGCCTGGCCGAGGTCAGGTCAGCATCGGATAGATCGGCTCCCGTTAGGTTCGCGCGGCTCAGATCGGCAAAGGACATCTTTGCAGAGTTCATATTTGCCTGAATGAGTTTTGCCTCGGTCAAATCCGCATAAGAGAGGCTGGTCCATTTCAGATTAGCCCCGGCAAGATTAGCGCTCATGAGATACGCTCTTGTGAAATCGGCCTCGGAGAGGTCGGCGTCTTGCAGGTCGGTGCTGTAAAGCTCCGATCGGGAAAACTGGCCTTTCGAGAGATAGCTATGGCTCAGGTCCGCCCAGCTCACATGGGCCCCGATCATGTTTGATCCAATCAGATAGATGCCCCTGAGATTGGCACCGGTGAGGTCGGTTCGAAATAGCCTGGCACCGGTCAAATCGGCCTCTGCCAGATTGGAATCGGAAAGGTCTGCTTCTGTGAGGTCCGCCATCTTCAGGACAGCACTACTGAGATTGGCATTGGATATCAGAGAATAAGCCAGAACTGCCTTGGTGATATCCGCTCTACTGAGATCAGCTCCGCTAAGCACGGCACATGTCAGATCCGCACTTACCAGTTTTGCTCCTGTAAGACAGGAATTAATCAGCCATGCAGAGCGCATATAGGTGCCACTGAGGTTTGATCCGGATAGATTTGCGCCGGATAAATTGGATTGATTGAGCTGCATGCCGGAGAGGTTCATCTGCGTGAGGTCCATGTTTGCCAGATCGGACCGGTCAGTCATCTTGCTGATGAGATCCGTTGGCTGAGCTACTGAGATGAAGCATGCTGCCATCAATGTGCCGAAGATCAATGCAATAGATGCGATCGCCATCTCGAATTCAGTTTTCATATCTTACCTATTATCACTTCTTTAATGACATTTCAAGTTTCTGGTGATACTCCTTTGATCCGTTAAGCCGGGTAAAAAGATCCCCGTCTATGGATGCTCCATCGATCCTGGATGCAGACAGATAGGGCAGTGTGAATTGATCGCATTTGAGTCTCTTCAGATTGGCGCCACTCAGATCAGTATCGGTCATATACACGACGTCCATGCTGGCGCCACTCAAATCCGCTCCGGAGAGGTTCACATCCTCCATCAGCGATACCGATATCTTTGCACCCGTCAGGTCAGACCCACTCAGATTCGCCTCCCGCATAGCGACACGGCTTATTATGGCTTTTTTCATTGTTGCTCCGTGCAGATTGGTGCCCAGTATCTCCGTAAACTGCATAGCGACTCCGGTCAGATCCGCTCCAGAAAAATCGGCCCTTGTCATGTCAAGATTGGGAATTTTTGCCTCCTTCAGAGATGCGGAAGAAAGATCGGCCTCGGTCAAGTCCGCATAAGACAGATCAGCGTTATCTAATTTTGAGCCGCTTAAGTTTGACCCCATCATGTAAGCCCTGGTGAAATCCGAACCGGAAAGGTCGGACCCGCTAAGGTCTGCACGATAGAGTTCTGCCCGGGAAAGCTGACTGTAAGATAATTTACAATTTTTTAGCTCCGCGCCACTCAACCGGGCTGCAATAAGATTGACATCATCGAGCAATGCTCCACTCATGCGGGCATTTATGAGGTTCGCGGAAAATAGCAGTGATCCGGTTAAATCCGCTTGATCCATATCTGCGGAATCCAGATCCGCGCCGGTCAGATCCGCATTGGTGAGGGATGCACCGGCAAGAATAGCACCCTGCATGCGCGACCCGGACAGAAATGCCCCGCTCATGTCCGCATCGGCGAGATTTGCCTGCGAAAGGTTGACGCTATTCATAACCGCCCCACTCAAATCTGCACCAGTCAGATTGGCGCCAGACATTCTCGCTTCTTGCAGGATGGCATTGGAAAGATCAGCCCCGCTGAGATTTGCATCTATTATATTCGCTCCTCGGAGGTTCGCTCCGGAGAGATTCGCATTGGATAGATCTGCTCGCAATAATCGAGACCTGTTCAGCATAGCATTGGAAAAATCAGCACCTTTTGCCATGGTGTATGATAAATCGGCGCCGACCAAATGCGATAGTGAGAGGTCGGCTCCCACCAGAATCGAGTAGCTCAGATCGGAGCGGTCGAGGTGAGCTCGGGAGAGATTCGCGCCATGCAGATCAAGATGGTCGAGGCTCGATCCATTATGCAGTTCAGTTATCAAATCAGCTGAGCAGGCAGCTGCAAATAGATTCAAGATTGCGAAAGCTGCCAGAAGATGCCTGACCGCATCGCATATCACTTCTGCATCATTTCCCCCCAGTTTTCTCTTAATACACTTAATATTCCTAATCATGAATATCATGAGTGAGACTCCTTTAACTTCGCGCCGATTCAGGCGAGCCTCCATTGAGGATTGATCGCATCGAGATACTGAAATTCATCGAAACTGTAGGGTGCAGTATAGTATTCGGGGTCCTTCATCACTCCGTAGTAGCTATCAACTGCAAGCCAGGTATTCGGATGGTCTTTATCCTCCACAGCCACCCAGATATGGCCTTGAGAGTCAAAGCCGCTGGGATTATACAGGAATATAACTTTGTAGCCAAAATTACTGTAGGTGCTATCCAGCTTTTGGGAACCGTCGTAGCACATCCCCAGAGGCGTCACTGGAAACATGGTGTACCTGCCGATCTTCTTGATGAAGTCCGCGTCGTCTGTCATGCTGTAAGTGGAATTGATGTGGATGGCATCGCTCGCTATCACCTGGACCGGTCCGGTTTTAGCGGTGGGAGGCGTCATCCATAGATCTGCAAGTCTCGGCGATGCGCCGTTGGGTGTGAGATAAACCTCTTTGCCGACCTTCATCTTGACAATTACATAGGATTGATCCGGCGAAGGCTGGGCGTCATAGCCATGCGTTGCAAGAAAGAATGCCAAATCCTTTATTGTGATGCCGATATCCTCATAGCTGGATAGCAGCAGCCATAAATCATTCTCTTCAGACGCCTGGCAGGCTGAGGGGAAAAGAATCAGTAACAATGATATCAGAATGAGATACCCTTTCAACTCTACCTCAAATTTCCTCTATCCCGGCGGCACATTTTTATTTTCCGCATTAAATTACGGTTCGCGCCTATAAAGATTTATTGTTTTTTCATCAGGTGAAAGTAAAATAGCCTGGAAGCATTGGCCAATGCGCAGTGGAGAGTAGCCCAATTGAGTGAACATGGATAGAGAGCAAAGTCACGCGATCTTCTGCAAATAAATGCCGACCATAAATTCGCGGCCGAGGCAATATCTAAAGCTAAAGCTGTTGGGGCAAAGGAAAAATAAAATGCGCCTTGAGGCACCCTCAAACGTTGAACAAGCTCGTCAAGAAGGTGAGAGGCACTAAGAATAGTACTACGAATCCAATT
>JAQVZT010000032.1:0-1883 GCA_028708055.1 Methanothrix sp. | reverse complement strand
AGGCAATATCTAAAGCTAAAGCTGTTGGGGCAAAGGAAAAATAAAATGCGCCTTGAGGCACCCTCAAACGTTGAACAAGCTCGTCAAGAAGGTGAGAGGCACTAAGAATAGTACTACGAATCCAATTATCATCAAACCGATTGCCAGCCCATTTCCACCTGCCATATAGATCCTCCTACTGCATATTCCTTGGCTACACCCTTGGAAGAGGTAATATTAATTACTATCGGACACATCCACCGGACAGCAGGCCAGTAGCGGCCAGATGCCAATACATTTAACTATCAATACCGGCAAGATTTATGCCGTGCGATCCATCCAAAAGAGCCAGAGCAAGGCACAGGGGGCAAAGCCGGAGAAGCGAAAGGCAATCGGCGCAAGGTTTGTGCTCCTGCGGCCTGCCGGCTATCCGCTCAAAAGCGTTTTTCAGGAGCATCCTGTCGTTTCTGATTCCAAGCTATTCGAGCGTTATGCCCAGGAACAGTGGTACGGGGAAAAGCTGCTCTCTGGCAGCTATCTATTTGATAGCAGGCTCTATCCGGATTTTGCCTTCCAGGTGGTCAAAGTCTATCCCAGACATTCGGTGATGGGCTCGCAGACTACCATCAAGGTGGAGGCCAAAGAGGAGCCCAAGAAAACGGTAGTTTATGATGTCAGCTTTGATGATGTTATCGGCCAGGAGACGGCCAAACGCAAGGTCAAGATCGTAAAGAGGTTCCTGGCCGATCCGGAGAAATTTGGACGGTGGGCGCCGCGCAACATCCTCTTTTACGGTCTATCCGGGACAGGAAAGACCATGATTGCCAAAGCGCTCTCTGCCGAGACAGGAGTGCCTATGCTGGCAGTCAAGTCAACGAGCCTCATCGGGGAGTTTGTGGGAGAAGGAGCCAGACAGATTCACAGCCTCTATGAAAAAGCAGCGGAAAGCGCACCATGCATCATATTCATCGATGAGCTGGATGCGATAGCCCTCGACCGGAGGTATCAGGATCTGAGGGGCGATGTCTCAGAGATAGTCAACTCACTTCTCACGGAGATGGATGGCATCTCCAATCGAAAGGGAATCTGCACCATCGCAGCCACCAACCAGATCGAATTTCTGGATGCATCGGTCCGTTCCCGTTTCGAGGAGGAGATCGAGTTCAAGCTGCCCAGCCAGGAGGAGCGACTCATCATTTTGGAAAAGAATGCCGCCACCATGCCCGTTGCCATGCAGAACGTATCCCTGAAAGAGGTGGCTCGCCAGACAGAGGGCTTCTCGGGAAGGGATCTGGTGGAGAAGGTTCTCAAGGCAGCGCTGCACCATGCCATCATGGATGATTGCAATATCACACAGAGGCATCTGGAAGAGACCATCGCCAGGGCCAGGAAGGAGTACCGTCAGCCTCCTAAAGAGATGTTCTCCTAAATTTTGGGAAAGGACCAACGATGTGGCAGGAGATTTTGGATAAATTCAAAAGGTTCCCGGCTCAGGAGAAGGTCATCCGTCTCATCCTGCAGAGGGGCTTTCAGATCAATGACGACTCTCGAGTGGTCTCAGGCGGTATAGAGATCCCCCATGCCCAGATAGCCAAGGAGCTGGATGTGGACCGCCGCGTGGTGGACACCACTGCGCAGGCCATTCGCGATGACGAAAAACTGTGGCAGATCTTCAGGAATGTGCACTCCATGACCTTCCTGGGAGACGTGGCACCAATCCTCGGCCTGGGTGTGATCGAGATCACTCCCGTCAATGCCGCCAAGACGGGCCTTTTGGGTGCCGTGGCCAGCGCCGTAGCAAACAGCGGCCTGTCCATCCGTCAGGCAATATCCGATGATCCTTATTTTGTGGAGAGCCCAAAGCTGACCCTGATCACTGAGGGCAAGATTCCCGGCGACCTGGT
>JAQVZT010000031.1 GCA_028708055.1 Methanothrix sp. | reverse complement strand
GGTTTTTTCTCGGATTATGTAGTTAACCTTGGCAGCGGTCAGCTTTAAAACTTTGTTCTTTCTGCCCTTGCCCATGCCGACTTGAAGTGCGTGAGTATATAAATGCCAAGCTTTTAGGACTCTACAAACGATTGCCAACAACAGCAAAGATTTTATACCTACATTATTCTTCAGTACAAATTGGCTTAGTATCGTATCAGTAATGCGGGCATCTTCCCGGGCAAGGGGGATGCCGCAAAATTAGGTTCCTCGGTCAGGGGAGGGAACGCAGTCAAATGGCAGGTAAATCGGGCCACTCTGGATGGCGCGCGCTGGCGGCGGCGAGCCGCAGGTCTTGGCAGCATGATCTCATGAGGATTAAAATCCTGGTAGGCACCCACAGACGGTTGCTGCTCATGGCGCTGATGGCCATGCTGC
This sequence comes from Methanothrix sp., assembly GCA_028708055.1. Lineage (GTDB taxonomy): Archaea > Halobacteriota > Methanosarcinia > Methanotrichales > Methanotrichaceae > Methanothrix. The sequence continues at coordinate 14,511 of JAQVZT010000031.1, read as the reverse complement.
TGTTCGCCACCGCCCAGGGAGCCTGGGTAAAGGTAGGCTCATTCGATACTCCAGGCAGTTCATTGGGCGTGGCACTGGCCGGCAGCCATGCCTATATGGCCGACGGCGGTTCAGGCCTGCAGATCCTCGATGTCAGCGACCCTACTAGCCCATTTCTTGCAGGACACTATCCTGAATCTAGCAGTTTCCCTGTCAATGCCGTGGCCCTGGACGGCAGCTATGCCTATGTGGGCTACAAATTAGTGAGGATGGATATCATCGATGTCAGCAACCCCGCTAGCCCATCTCTTGCAAGTAGAATCAGTTTGAGTAGTAACAAATACGTAAAAGGCATAGCCCTGGCCGGAAGCTATGCCTATCTGATCCGCTGTTTACTGCCCTCCCAACCAGAGCTGCGGATCTTTGATGTCAGCGACCCCTATAACCCAGTTTCTAAAAGTATGTACGCTATTAGTGATCCCTACGGCGTGGCAGTCTCCGGCAGCTATCTCTATGTGGCCGACGGTTATTCAGGCCTGAAAATCATCGATGTCAGCGACCCCGCGGACCCATTTCGTGCAGGTTCTTGCGATACTCCAGCCGATTCCCGCGGCGTGGCAGTCTCCGGCAGCTATGCCTATGTGGCCGACAGCGATTCAGGCCTGCAGATCATCGATGTCAGCGACCCCTATAGCCCATTTATTGCAAGTTCTTGCGATACTCCAGGCACCTCCAGCGGCGTGGCTCTGGCCGGAAGCTATGCCTATGTGGCCGACGGCGATTCAGGCCTGCAGATCATCGATGTCAGCAACCCCTATAGCCCATTTATTGCAGGTTCATACGATACTCCAGGCTATTCCAACGGCGTGGCAGTCTCCGGCAGCTATGTCTATGTGGCAGACGGCGATTCAGGCCTGCAGATCATCGCACAGGGAGCCACCTTGCAGGGAAAAGCCTGGCGGGACCTGAACGGCGACGGCCTGCAGGATGCGGGCGAGCCCGATGAGCCGAATGTTGCCGTAGCGCTCTTAAACGGCAGCGGGAGTCCAATCGCCGGCAGATCTGCGATCACCGGCAGCGATGGCAGCTACTCCTTCACCGACCTGGTTCCTGGCGACTACTACGTGCAGTTCACTCAGCCCTCAGGAATGACTTTCAGCCCCAAAGACCAGGACGCTGACGACAGTGCTGACAGCGATGTAAATGGCCAGGGCCAAAGCGATAAAATCACGCTTGATCCCGGCCAGAGCAAGAGCGTCGATGCCGGACTGTACGAGAACCAGATAATAATAAATGAAATCTATCCCAACCCGTATGGAAACGACAACAATGACGGCACTGCTTCCTGGGAGCGGGTGGAGCTGAAGAACGTTGGCACCACCGACTTCAATGTGGGGCAGTGGACGGTCAAGGATGATGACAACCCTTTCATCCTGGCCACAATTCCAGCAGGAACAATTATCCCGGCAGGCGACTATCTGGTAGTGCATCTCAGTGGCTCATCAGGAGATGGCATCAGCAACGGTGACGGCGATCCTGTGATCCTCTGCAACTTTGACGGAGTGGAGATGGACCGCGTTGACTGCCCTGCTTCCAGCAGCAAAGAGGGCCTGAGCTACTCCTGCATCCCGGACGCTTCCGACAACTGGGGCTTCTGGGGCGATCCGACCTTTGGCGGCTCTCTCTCATCCGATCCTCTGCCTGGCGCGCCAAACATGGCGGATGAGGACTACGGCGATGCTCCTGATACCTTCAAGACCCTCCGGTCCAGCAACGGAGCCCGTCACTTTGTGACCGGCCCCTATCTTGGCACCAGCGTGGACTCTGAGCCGGACGGCCAGCCATCTGCCAGCGCCGGTGGCGACGGATCAGATGAGGACGGGGCGGTATTTTCCAGCGTCATCATCGCCGGCACGACTTCGACGTTCACTGTTACCGCCTCGGCTCCGGGCATCCTCCAGGCCTGGATGGATTTCAATGGCGACGGCGACTTTGAAGATGCCGGTGAGCATATCGCATCCGACCAATCTCTCTCCGCGGGTGAGACGAAGCTTGACTTTTCCGTCCCCACTGATGCCCAGGTAGGCGACACCTATGCTCGCCTAAGGTTTTGCAGCTCTTCGGGCCTAGCGTCATACGGCTTGGCATTAGATGGCGAGGTTGAGGACTATCTGGTGAAGATCACCTCCAGATACATCCTGGGTGACTACGTCTGGGTGGACGAAAATGGCAACGGCCTGCAGGATGCAGGTGAAAAGGGCCTGGAAGGAGTCACTGTCAACTTAAGGGACTCTGGTGGTAACATCGTTTCCAACCAGACCTCTACAGACGAAGGAGAGTTTATCTTTGAAAATCCAACCCCAGGAACCTACAATCTGGAGTTTATCCCTCCGGCCGGCTACAGCATCACAGGCAAGGATGCCGGCACGGATGACGAAAAAGACAGCGATGCCGATCCTGTCACCCATTTGGCCGGCCCGATTACAGTGGAGCTGGGCCTGTCCGATAATAGTTGGGATGCAGGGTTCTATCAACCGGTCTCCATCTCCGGCATGAAATTCGAGGATCTCAACGGCAATGGTGTGAAAGACAGCGGCGAGCCGGGACTGGCCGGTTGGACCATCAAGCTCATGAAAGATGCAAACGAGGTCGCCAGAACAGAGACCGATGCCAATGGCACCTATACCTTTCTCTATATTGAGCCCGGCAGCTATACCGTCGAGGAAGCTGCGCAAGCGGGCTGGACTCAAACCTCTCCCGCCGGCAATGCCTACAATGCAGTCTCAAGCAGCGGAATGCTAAAGATAACAAGAGCCGACCAATCGGAAGTATCAGCGACCGAGGTCAACTTCGGCAACCGCAGGCAATTGGATGCCTTCCAGGTCGAAATTACTGCCAATCAACAGACTGTCCTATCCGGTCAAAAGCTAATATTTTATATCACAGTCAATCGCGACAGCAATATCGATCTCAACAGCTTAACAGTTAAATATACTCTGCCCAAAGGCCTGAATTTCGTGGACTCAAACCACAGTCCTCTGAACGTAACTCAGAACGCCGACGGCACCACCACAATCATCTGGACGTTCACTGCCTTCAGTTCACAAATGGCTGCCCAGGTGGCCGGCTCGCAGAGCGTATCTGAGAGCCCAACAGATGCTCTTGAGACCTCAACCACCATAACTGTAACCACCGAGGTCCAGCCCGATGCGCCTCAGAGCCTCACAGGCACAGTCGTGGTTACTGGCGTTGCCAGCGAGGCAACTATAGCCGAAGCCAAGGACACGGTCTCAGTGAATGTAGATATGATTGATCAGCCTGTCCATCTGAACAAGACCTCCGACTTAAAAGAGGTCTGGCCCGGGGCTACCATCGGATACACCATTACTTACGAAAGTCTAACGAAAGCCTCTTTGACCGGTGTGGTGATCACCGAGCAGGCTTCCTCAGACCTCATCTTTCTCTCCGCCTCGCCTGCACCAGACCAGGGCACGGATAACATCTGGAGCATTGGCGATCTGGGTCCTGGCGAGAAGGGAACCATCAACGTCTTCTTCCAGGTCAAGAACACCACCAACCTGAGCTTCTTCAGCCAGTCCTCCATCTCGGGCAGCGGGTTTGTGAACAGCTACCGCCGCCTCTCGACTGAGACCGAGAGCCAAGGCCTGAGAAACATCGTTACTCTGACCTATGATGACCAACTCGCTCCCGTCTCCATATCCTACCTCGTCAAGCTGCGTGACAGCGACGGGACCAGCCTTCTCAAAACGGAGCACGGCAGCGGTGAGTACCGCAGCGAAGAGGTTGCCTCCCTGCAGATGCAGAACCGCTCGATAAGAACCGCGGGCTCGCTCAAAGCCATCTTCCGGCCCACCAGCTTCCTTCTTCCTGGAGGCAAATCGATAAATTATGACTCCGATATCGCTTCATCGACCATTACCCGCAACCGGGCTACCCAGGCCTCGACCAGCAATTCCGTCCGCTATGACAAGAGCCTGGAGATGGACGAAAAGATCCTGGTTGACAAGAACGAGACTTCTATCTCAGTCGAGGGCTCTATGCAGGGCCAGGCCCATCTGGGCGTTCTCAAGAAAGACAGTCAGGCAGTCAAGCCTTTGCCCGTCTTCGAGTCCTCCCAGGACTACACCGGAGCATTCCAGTTCAACGAGAGCCTCGAGGACTACGGCAGCAACGTTCTCTTTGGCCGCAATGCCACTGGCCAGGGCCAGGCGGCCAGCGACCAGCGCCTGAAAAAAAGCCAGAGGAGCTACGAGCACGGGAGCGGCAGCTACCAGAGCGAGGAACTGATCAGCTCGGCTGAGAGCTACATCGCCAAAGACCTGTCAGTCAGCCATGATGCAGAGAACGGCTACGGCAAATGGAAGTCTGGCATTTGGTCGCGAAGCTCAGGGCAGAGCTACCTGGGCCAGGAGATCAGCAGTGCGGATTACATCAAAGAGGAGACTAAAGCCGGAGGACTAAATGACATGTCCTCCAACCTCAGCTATAGTGGCCGGGTGCGCTTCCGAGCTGCTTATGAATCCGGCAACCGGAGCATGTTGGACCTGGATGAAGAGTATGTGGGCCAGTACACAATTCAGCGCAGGGTCCACCTGGGTGGAGCATCTCACTTTGACCTGCCTCATATCACTCTGAACAAGACCGGCCGGCTGGTGCCAGGAACAGTGTTGGCAGATTACACCATCACCGTCCAAAACGACGGCAACGCAGCCCTGGGCCCGGTCTACGTCTGGGATGTCTTCCCGGCGGGAACTGATTATCTGAGTTCCTCGATCAAGCCTGCCCGGCTGCAGCCGGGCTACGCGAATTGGTCGCTGCTCTATCTGGGCATCGGCCAGTCTGTAACCATCAACCTGAGGCTGAATGTAACCGATCCGCAGGATGAGCTGGTCAATCTGGTTTACGCTTCCGGTGGGCATAATGACGAGTGGGTGACTGCCGGCAACATGAGCGTCATTCAGTTTGGCTGGCTGAATTGCGGCGCCACGGGTCTATTCATGGATAAGCAGGCGCGGGTAGACCCAGCGGATGGCAGGGTCATCTGGTATCGCATACTTATCCAGAACCGGGCGAATGTAAGCCTTGTTGCCCAGATCACGGACCGCCTGCCTGCGGGCATGAGGCTTCTCAATGCCTCAGCCGAGCCCCAGATTATTGGCTCGGAACTGGTCTGGGTTACGACGGCCATACCTGCAGGCGGGAGCCGGTTCATCGAGTACCGCGTGTCTGCCTCGCAGGATGGAAGGTTTGTGAACACTGCCCTGGCGGAGGCTCACGCCCTGGACGGCTCGGGCGGGGCATCGACGCAGGCCAGCGCCACGGTGACGCTCGGGGAAGCGACGTCCTACTCCGAGGACGGCTGGAGGCCGCCGGAGTGGGGTCTGGACAGAATGGAGATGATCTGCGACGATGAGATCGCCGGTGATGGCAACGGCTGTAGCTCCTGCCCGAGCTGCAGCTGTCCGTTAGACGAGTAATTGACAGAAATCAACGGAAATTCGCAGGAGACACAGGATACGGCAACTTCAAGCCTTGCTCAGGTAGTGTGCCGGAAAAAGGCGTTCTTAGTCTGCTTTCTCCTTACCACATGCAGGATCGCATGCAGTTTTCCTGATGCAAGACAGGGCGCTTCTCAGCTCATCCAGCTGCACCGGCTTGGATATGTAGCCATCCATGCCGGCATCCAGAAATCTTTCTTTATCTCCTTCCAGTGCATAGGCGGTCATGGCCAGTATCTTCGGCCTCTTTTCTAAATTGAGATCCAGTATGGCGCGAGTGGTCTCCAGACCGTCCATCTCCGGCATCTGCACATCCATAAGGATCACGTCGTATCTATTCCTGGAGATCGCCTGCAAGACCTCCCGTCCATTCGCCGCAAGATCTGCTCTGCATCCCAGCTTCTTCAGCATGAGGCGAGCTACCTTCTGGTTGACGATGTTATCCTCGGCCAGCAATATGGACAGGTCCGATAGACTGGTCTTGCTGCTGATAGGCCTTATCCTCTTATGCCGCGGCGGTGCCAGAGCCTCCTGCAAGGCAAAGAGAATGCCCTCCTGCGAAAACGGCTTGATCAGAATCTTCTTGCCCACCTTTTGGCGTCCGGGCTTTGAAAGGTTAATTACCGGCAGATGCTCATCGATCTCTTCTGCCAGATCTTCTGCCCCCGGTACATCCAGATCCAAAATCGCAGCATCAAAACGGCCCTTTGCCAGCTCCCGAGCTTCCAATGACGAGACCACCGGATATATCTGCAACCCCCAGGAACGGGCGTGATAGAGTAGCATCCTCAAGCAGCTCTCGCTGTCGAGCAGAGCCATGACCTTCTTGCCGGCCAGATGCAGTACGGCAGCATCTCCCGAGAATGAAGGAGCATATATGCAGAAGCTGAAGGTCGAACCCTCGCCCAGTTTGCTGTCTACCCAGATCTTGCCGCCCATCAGCTCCACCAGCCTCTTGCTTATGGCCAGGCCCAATCCAGTGCCGCCATATTTTCTCGATGTAGACGCATCCACCTGGCTGAATGACTGGAAGAGCTTTTCCATATCATCCTGACCAATGCCAATTCCAGTATCGGTAACTGAGAACTGAATTTCATCCTCGCTCTCCCCGGGCAGGACATGAATGGTTATGCTGCCCTTTTCGGTAAATTTTACCGCATTGCTGAGCAGATTTGCCAGGACCTGCCGCAGCCTGGCCGAGTCACCCAGGATGGTCGGGGCGATCCTCTCATCGATATCATAGGTCAGATCAAGCCCTTTCTCTGCTGCCTTTGTCGCCACCATGTCAAGCGAGGACTCGATGCTTTCGTGCAGGAGGAATGGCAAACGCTCCAGCTTCATCTTGCCTTCATCGATCTTTGAGAAATCCAGGATATCGTTGATGATAGCAAGGAGCGCATCACCACTGCTGTGAATGGTCTCCACGAGATCGCGCTGCTCCTCTGTCAGTTTTGTCTCCAGCAATAGCCCGGCAAGGCCGATCACCGCATTCATGGGGGTGCGTATCTCGTGGCTCATATTGGCCAGAAACTCGCTCTTTGCCCGACAAGCGGCATCAGCTGTCTGTTGAGCAGAACGAAGCTCCATCTCCGTTTCCCTATGCTTGACCATCTCCTCTTGCAGCGCCTCATTGGCCCGGAGCAGCCAGGCGGTCCTCTCCGCCACACTCTTTTCCAGCCCCTCCTGCGTCTTTCTCAGAGCCTCATCCGCCCTTCTGCGCTGGATGATCTTCCACATGCCGCTCATGAGCAATGTCAACTGGCGCACATCTGAGCAGTCGTACGCCGCCTCTTTGTTGCCCAGGCCCGCCACAATTACTATCTTGCCCTTGTCCATAATGGGCACATTCATGTGGCGAATGATCTCGACGTGACCCTGAGGAACACCTCTTCTCTGGGGACAGGTGACATAGTCATTGGCGATCACGGCCCGTCTCTGCCTGATGGCCTCACCCCAAAGCCCGGTATCCTTCAGATTATAGATTATCTTCTTATTTTCGACATTGCAGATCTGCATAGCATTCTTGGACCAAGAATGCATATAGAGCGTCTCTTCACTATTATCAACAAAGGCCAGATAGCCGAGCTTGGAGCCCGTCAGCTTCACTCCCGCTTCCAGAGCATAGTCGGTGATCTCCTGAATGGAGGCCTCATCCATCTGGTTAAGCCTCTGCAGAGCCTCCAGTCGGGAATCATCGAGAAGCAATGATTCTTCCGCGCGCTTTCTATCGTTGATGTTGAAAAAGTTGGCCAGAAGACCGCTTGGGTTGTTAGAGTCGTCCCTGATCAGTGCACATATCATCTCAGCAATATAGGATTGGCCATCCTCTCTCTTGACGAGAAGCTCTCCCTGCCATCTACCGGCTGAACAAATGGTGGGAATGATCTCTTCATGCAGCTTTGCCCTGCCCTCCGCATTCGTGAAATCGAATACGGATAATCCTATCAGCTCGGATGCATCGCTAAAACCGGAATTTTTTAGCAGGCTCGCATTTACATACTCGATATTGCCTTTGAGATCAGTGAGAACAATATCCGATGGAAGAGCCTCTAAGGCTCGGGTCATCTTCTGGATCTGGCTGTCGGAATTCGCTCCAGCTGCAGCGTCATCCGCTACCTGAAGGAGTATGCTGTTTTCACACCGATTCGGGCAGTGCGGCAGGCTGCGTCGCAGTTCCTCAAGCTCCCTCTGCAGGCACAGGAGTTTTGCGGCCAATTGCCCATCGATAGGGCTGCTCTCCTGCATCCCCGCGACCTTTTGCGCCAAGAGCTCGATCTTTTTATGAGGATCGCAGCCCGCAAGTATATCTCCGCCCAAAGATTATCACTGCCTGCTCTCTAGAGGCACTCAGTTATTCTTAATGTATATATCGGACGGTTGAGAGCTTATATTTATGGATGGCTGCCAGGATAGCTGCCCTGTTAGCGATCTTTTTGCAGCAGGCTGATCAGCTCTTCAATGCCGTATCTGGATATCAGATCCAATAGCTGATCAGTCAGCATATAGAAGCGTCTTGCCCTGTCAATCCTATTCGATGCTGATTCCGATGCATATCCACTGGCTTTGAGGTCCTCCTGCGTCCTGTTCATGGCGGCGATTATGATCTGCATCTCATTTCTCATATTGATCAGCATTTCTTTCTTGAGGGATTCCGGTTCGGTAACCGGGATATAGTAGTATCTCTTGTCGCCCGGGACTATCACTCTTTTTGCCAGCCCCTGTCGCTCCAGCGTGCTCATATTGGCGCTGACTGTTGACTTACTGTAACCGGTCTCCTCCACCAGTTCGTCCATAGAGACTGGCCTGTCGGCCAAAAACAGTGTGCCGCGCAGGACACCCACTGCGTCACTACAACCGCAACTATTAGCCACTTTGACGAAGGCATCGATCATATGTATCTTCAGGATATCCTTCTCATCTCGTTGCATCAAATACCGGAAGACCACAACTTTTAAGTACTTTTCGCATGTTCCGGACGTTTGGTAATTTCCGAACAATGTTGAGGTAGAACGGAATGAATGGCGCGGAAAGGCTCGGGCAATGGATTGCAGACAATCCGATAATAATAGCGGCAGCGGCAATACTTCTGACTGTCGCCTCTCTGCATTATGCCCAGCAGATCGAGATGCAAGGAATGACAACGGAGAGCATGGTAGGCAAAGACTCGCCTCTTTACCAGCTTTATGACCACCTCTATGTGGAAAAGTTTGCTACCGAGTCCATTGCGGTGCTCGTCGAGGCGTATGATGTCACCAATCCGGATATCCTGAGGTCGATGGATAAATTCTCACAGAAGCTACGCACTGCTCCAGATGTGCTTTCTGTGATGAGCATTGCCGATATCGTGGCCGATACCGAGAAGAGCGAAAACGGCGTCCGCAAAATTCCTGGCCAGGAGAGAATAGATGAAATCCTCGCCTATCCATCAAATCTTCCGATGGTAAATGCCATGATGCCGGACAAAAAGCACACTATGCTATCCATTGATCTGCCGGTAACCCTCACAGAAGCCCAGCTTAGGGAGATTTATGCAGAGACAAACGGCCAGGTGAAGATGGCCGACTTTCCGCCGGACGTGGTGGTTACAGTCACCGGCAAACCGGCACTCATGCAGTCTATAACCGAGGAGATGACCAAGAGCAACGCTCCCATACTTGCCCTGGCCGGCATTCTCATGGTTGTGGCACTGCTCATCTCCTTTAACCATGTGAAATGGTCGCTGCTTCCCATACCCATCGTCTTCCTGGGTATAACCTGGTCCTTCGGTGCTATGGGATTTCTTCATATTCCGTTCACCATGGTATCCATGTCTGCCTTCCCGGTGCTGATAGGCATCGGCATTGACTATGCCATTCAATTTCATAACAGGATTGATGAAGAATTCCGCAAAGGCGGCTCACCAAGGCAGGCAGTGATAGAGACCGTTGGCAACGTCTCCAAGCCCGTCATGATCGCTCTGATCATCACAGCCATGGGATTCGTCTCCCTTCTCACGTCATCCGTGCCCATGACCAGAGATTTTGGGCTGCTATGCCTGGTCGGCCTCTTCCTCTGCTATCTGTCCGCCCTTTTCTTGGGGGTCACTATACTCTACGTTGCGGAGCGGAGAAGCGCTTCTCAAAGGTCAACCGGCGCAGAGAGCGCAGGATCAAACGCATCAGGAGACACAGTTATCGGAGAGATCATCGGAAAGGTCTCGGACTATAGCATTCAAAGGTGGCATCTGGTGCTTGCAGCCGCTCTATTCCTGTCTCTGGCTGGAATCTACTCCGATACTCTGGTGCAGGTTGATACCGATTTCAAGAATTATGTTCCCCAGGATCTGCCCCCACTCATTGATTTCAGGCACATGAGCGATATCTTTGGAGGCACAGACACGCTGGACCTCATCGTTCAGGCGGACGATATCACCAATCCCGATACCCTGCACTGGATGGACGATTTCACCAGCTATCTGAAGGAATCCCGCGATCAAATATATGATTATCAGAGCATAGCTTCTCTGGTCAAGCAATCCAATGGGGGAGTGATCCCCGATGATACCACCGAGATCAGAATGCTGATCGAAGGGCTGCCTGCTGTCACGCTTTCTCAGTACCTGGACGGCCACGATACCGCCCTGATCAAGCTGAATGTGGGCAAGGCCCTGACCAATCTGGGTGCAGAGGGCACAGACCGGTTGATCAAGGAGATCGACAAAGATATTGCCTGGCACCCGCCGCCTCCTGGTGTCTCCGTGCGCGAGACCGGAGACTCTGTGGTGATGACGACGGTCATCAGCGCACTGACTCAAGGCAGGACGGAAATGACTCTGCTCGGATTGGTGCTGATCTTCTTCGTTCTGCTCCTGATCTACAGGGATCTGATAAAAGCACTTCTCCCGGTATTGCCCATGCTGGTGGTAATCGGCTGGATGGGTGGAGTGATGTATCTGGCAGACATGAAATACACGCCCCTTACTGCATGTCTGGGCGCATTGATTCTGGGAGTCGGATCGGAGTATGCAATACTGATGATGGAAAGGTTCTATGAGGAATTGGCGAAGATCGGTGAGCCCCAGGAGGCGCTCAGGATCACATCAAAGCGCATAGGCTCGGCGCTCATAGCCTCCGGACTTACGACCATCTTTGGGTTCGCTGCCCTGATATCCTCGCCCTTCCTGATAACCAACAATTTCGGAACCGTTACCGTGCTGGCGATAATATTCGCATTGCTCACGACCTTCACGGTCTTCGTGGTTCTCATGTACCGCATGGAGATTCGCCGTGCGGTGGTTGAAAATGCAAAGCATGAGCTAACGAAAGCCCTCAAGCTGATGGCAAGAGGTGGATGATATTGAGAATTAAATTGGCACTGGTTGGCTTTGGCCTGTTGACTCTGATAGCGGCAGCCTCTGCTCAAAATACCTACATACCCTATGAGCTGGGGGGAGACAATTACTACGCCATGTATGGCGGTCCTGATCTCTCTGCCAGCATCTCCGGAACGGATGAGTTTGAACGCGGCGATACCGTTTCACTCTATGTGGACCTGACCAACTACGGGCGGATAATGGGTTTCAAGGAAGATAAGACTCCCAAAGATCCGAAGGAATTCGCACTGGCTGCTGCTGAGCTGCAAGAAGAGTACAAGAAGCCGACTGCACTTGGCATCACTGCGAACCTCTTTTCCGCCAGTCCCCAAATTGAGGTAAAGTCAGGTGACCAGGTTATTCAATCCCTCAAGTCAGGCGATAAGACCCAGTCGCCTTTGAAGTTTACCATAAAGATCGGGGAGCATGCCCCGGCAGGCGATTATCCGCTCAGCCTGAACTTGTCTTATGATTATCAGGACAACGCAAGGGTGCAGGCGTCCAAGCTCGTCACCAGCGGCAGTGCGCCCACCCTGGCCAATTACCAGGTCTCATATATCTACCAAAAGGCCAATCAGACCGTTCCCCTGGCAATTATGGTCAAGAGAAAGGCTGACTTTTTAATCACGAGTTCAAAAGGGTCTCTCTCCGCAGGAGCCAAGAAAGCAGAGGTCCAGGCGACATACAAAAACATTGGTGAGGATCCGGTCAAGGATGCTATCGCAAGGCTTTCCATCTTCAAGCCGTTCTCTTCCACCGACGATCAGGCATTTATCGGGACGCTCGCGCCTGGAGAAGAGAAGACCGTAGCATTTCGGCTGGATGTTGATTCCGACGCCACACCTAAGGAATACGGCATCAACAGCGAGATAAAATATACCGACATAAACGGCGATTCGGTGATCTCCGAGAGCATTAAGATCCCTGTAGCGGTCAAGGCTGCGTCTGCTTCTCTGCTCATGCCAGCAGTCGCCATTCTACTAATAGTCGCTATAGTCGGCGGATACCTGTACCGGCGAAAGCTAAAAAGGAATTGAAGCAGAGGACATCATCCTCTGCCATTGCCATTTTTTCAGCCAATCAGACCGTCAACAATTTTGTCAACTAATTTACTCTCGCGGCGCAGAGTCCGCATGGATATTGTTTTCAGTCAATCTCCAGTGGCTGCCAAGCAGCGGACCCAGGGCAGCAGGCGACTTTTGTCGTAGGCTTCTTTCACGTCATGGCCATGAGCTCCAGCCTCTGCCGGTCTGAATCACTGGATTCGGATGGCGCTCCTTCGGTCGTCTGCACCTCCCCTTCGGATACATACGAAAGATAGAGCTTTCGTCTCTTTCCCTGAGTCATCTTGACATGTATCGGATCGAGTTCATGAGCGCGCTTCATCACGCTGATCACAGTGGTCTTATTCAAGCCCAGCATCTCCACCAGCTCGCTGGTCGTGTACCTTCCCGGCCTTTCTTCCATGATATCAATCAGCGATCTGGCATGGTTGTCCAGGGCCTTTCCGTCGCTCGAACTTGTTTCCTGGATGGGCATAGGCCTTCCCTGCCGGGCACGAAGCTGGCTCTTCAGATCGGATACCTCTTTGGAGAGGCGATCAACCTGATCAATAAGCCTTCCTAAGAGCTCCACATCGCTCTGTTTAGAATTAAAATCACTTGAAATTTTCTCAATTGCAGATATCAGCAGGAGCATAGCCTCTGCCTCTTTTCTGCTCTTCTCAATCTCTTCAACCTTTGTCTCGTATATCTTTAAAAGCTCTTCGAACATTTCCGAGCTACTCCTAGCATTTCAGTGCAATCTCATTTTCAAAGCAAATTTAAAAGGTTAATGTATGTGAATGAATCAGCCAGGTATATATACTTTTCGAAGAATTGCCCGATAGCGCGAATATTTGCCAATCATCTTTACAATCCATCTGTCGCCCGAATTAGATGGCAGAAGATGACGGCAATTCAAGATGGCAGTTGTCTGGAGGATAAATCAACCTAAATTCAAACATCACCATTCAATATTTTAGGCAGTTCTCCGATATTCGTTATTATCCTGTCCGCAGCCTCTCGAAGCTTCTGGGTGGGACGAGTATCCTGTTGTATGGTCAGAATCCCAAGGTCTGCTGCCCTCAGAGCATATAGATCGTTCAGGCCATCTCCTATCATTACCACTCGTCTGTATTGACTCTTCAGGCTGACTACGATCTCCTTTTTTTTCATCGGACCTGAGACCGGGTAGACCCGGGAAAGGTCTATGCCCAATTCTCTGAGATAAGCAAGGCTTCTCATGCTATCTCCAGAGGCCATAAAAATATCTGCTCCCAGGTCCCGAAGAGAGGCGAGAACATCCTTTAATCCGGGAAACGGCGCTCCTCCTGTGCTCAACGCATAAACAACCTCTTGCAGCTCAGCATCGATGATCATGCCTGCCGTAATGTAATTGCCCGGACATCTGGCTGCTACGTTCTGGTAAACATCAATGAGATCACCGATTTTAGCCCGGCTGCCGGCCAGAATGCGCACGGCCTGGGACTTTGAGACCGGGCTGCTGGAGCAGCTTATCTCCAGCAATTGCTCGCGACCATCGATCAGCTTGCCCAGGCGATCATCAGGATTACATGACAGCATAATAGACGGATCAATCTGAGGAACAACCAAAACCCGGCCTTTCCGTTCCATAATCAGCTCCCAGGTAACAACATTTGCCAGAATGGTTCCATTTTCGATATCCTTGGCTACCCGATACATCCTCAGTATGGTTCCAGCTACATCCATAACCACGGCGAGTTCTTTGCCCATCTGAAAAGGAAGATGGTTTCAAGGGTAAGATGAAACTTTTGCCGGGAAGGGCAACAATAACTTTTTTATCTAGAAGATCCCAATATATGCTTAGAACGGGGTAGAACAACGAAGGGCATCTCAGTAGCTCTGTTGCTGGCATTGCTCGTATCTCTGGAGCCGGCATCTGCCACACCGGCAATTACCGAGCCGATCCAGGATGGCGATTTCTGCAACTCGCTTAAGGTAACCGGGACGGGCGCATTCGAAGTGGGCGTTTCGGTTAAGGATAGGCAGCTTGCTCTCGAGTACTACAACACCATGTATGGAGACGGCGATCTGGAAATGGACTCCGGAACCGTTGAGGCACAGAGGGCAGCCAAGCTTC
>JAQVZT010000327.1 GCA_028708055.1 Methanothrix sp. | reverse complement strand
GAGTTTGCCGGGTTGCGGGAGAGCTTCCGGGAGATAAGCGGGGACCGGTTTGAGATAGAGAACAGCAGAGAGGTGCTGCGCGGCCTTGCGGGAGGGGAGATTGAGGTTATCGTGAAGAGAGGAAAACCGCCTGGCCCGATGGCATTCGGCCTGGCGGCAGCGACTGGCGCAGGTGAATGGAGGCGGGAGAGAATGAGGGAGATGCAGGAGAGGATGGGAAAAAAGATAAGCGGCGTGTGATGGAGGATAATGATATTCTCAATGGAGATGCTAGCAACCTTTTCAATTGCGCCAATACCTTAACGATTTATTCTATTATCAGGGATGCAGTCCAGCCTCCAATTGCATTATATGCCCTTTAGCAGAAAATGCTTATGATAAAAGTCATATTAATGTATAGGTGGAATCATGTTTGAATTTAAAAAAATAAACGTTATGATATCGAGCCGCTCAATTACAGAAATTTTGTATAATGGGGAAAAAAGCAATCTCTCAAAAGTTCGAATTGCCTTAAAAAAAGAGATAGAAGCCGAGAGGCTATTTGATGAAAAGGAACTCTTTGAAGTCTCAATCCATGAAGATGCACCAGCACCTGGTGCAGATACCGATGTTTGGGAAGCCTCTCGGAAAGAGGTTAAGAAATCGCATATCGTAATTGTGCTTTTCACAGGAGAAGCTGGTAGCGCAGAATCAGACGATGCGATAGGAATCTGTCATGCAGAACTCAAGGCAGCTATGGATACAATGCCAGATAAAGTGCGCATGATAAAGCTTCCAGATGCAAAGCCCAAGAATAAATCTGAAGCTGAAAGAAATAAGAAGTTCAAAGAATATGTGAAAAATCAAATGCCAATGTGGGCTGAAGCAAAAAATGGAGAAGAAGCAATCAAAGAGGCAAAACGAGCGTTGCGCCAGGCTGTTGCTGAACTCACTATTCGTGGGTCTAAAAAACCTAAGAGCGCAAAGTTCGATTTCGGAGAGGCTCTTGATTGGAGCCGTTTAAACTTTGAAGAAAGGCAGCACCGTATGGTAGCAGCAATTGAAGAAGGACTTGGAAATAGGAATGGATCCTCGTGGGAGGGAGATAAACTATTTATAATGGTTAAGGACACATTTGCACTTTGCATTTGCAGCGCGATCCCATCTTCGCTAACAGTACCCGCAGCTCGGGAACTAGTTGGGCAACCATTTCTATCCGATTATAAATACGCGCACTTAATTAAGGATGATAGGTCAGGACCTGTTCATTTCATTGCATGCCATCATTCTGTGACAGAGGCGCAGGCTATGAGACTGCTTGGCTTCCCAGATGCCACCATAGTTCCAACATCTTTTGGTGTATATGTTGCCGATAATATTCAAAAAATCCAGTTGATCTTTTTGGCCAATTGCATAGACGAAACTACAACCCAATATAAAGTGCAAGAAGTCTTTGCATGGTTTAAAAAGACCAGAGAGGATGAAAACCTTGCAAATAGAGCAAAAGCTCGTCGGAGAATTATCGAAGCAATCGCTAAAGAAGTCCAATCAGGATGACGGTACTGTCTCATTTCCCTTGTCGAGAGAGATGGTAACCAGCCAGGCATCTTACAGCCGCAGCCTCTCCGCTGCCCTCTTTGCATGAACCTTTGTGCCACAGACAAATCCGTTTATGGCTCCCGCCAGGAAGGCTGAAGAGCACGCGGCGTCAGCAGCTGGATCCCGACATGCTCATCGGCTTTGGCCGGTGGCTGGATGATTTTGCCGTGCTGCGGGAGAGCTTCCGGGAGATCACCGAGGACCGGTCTCTGAGGAAAGAAATATTAAAGATGTGTTGCGGAGCCTTGCGGGAGGGTAGATCGAGGTTGTGGTGAAGAGAGGAAAACCACCCGGCTCGATGGCATTTGGGCTGGCGATTCTCGGGGACGTTGCCGATGGGAGGCGGGAGCGGATGAAAGATATGTGGAGACCGACGAAAGTCCTTATCAGAAACTGACAAGAGATAACAGAAGGTTGCAGAAGCCCTGCCATTATCTCCTGAATTTTTGAGCGATCCAATCCGCTATCTCATCTCTCACCCGCCGGAAGGCAAGTAGCTGCTCTTCCTCTGATCCGACCGCCTCGGCCGGGTCCTCAAAACTCCTGTGAATGACCTCTCTGGCCTTTGGCAAGCTGCTGGGAAGATCAAGGCTGGTGCTGCAGATGGGGCAGGCCTGTCTGGCCCGATCGCAAACGGTCACAGCCAGATCGAATATGGCATCCCCAAACTCAGATGAGGCTTTGGAGCGCTGGCCGGAGATGTCAATTCCAATCTCCTTCATCACCAGAATAGCGCGTGGATCGACCGAAGTGGCAATGACCCCGGCGCTGAATGCATCGTAGTCCTTTCCATACATGGCTCGAAGGAGACCCTCCGCCATCTGAGAGCGGGCGGAGTTATGGGTGCATAAAAATAGCACCCTCGTCTTTTGCCGGTCTGTCATCCTGGGATCATCTCCTTTCTCATGATGCGGAAATCACCTCATCCACAAAATGTGCGCCTCTTCCAGGGGAATAAAAGCATGCTCATGATGGGGCACAATTCGGGGGGTGTAGTCCTCCGCAGCCCTTTTCGCCAGCACTCTTGCGCCGTAGACAAATCCGTTTATGGCTCCCGCCAGCGGTCCCTGCTGGACCATGACGATCCTCTCCGGCCCGATCTGCTTTTCCTGTCCCCGTTCCTTCAACCCTCCATCCTTCGGGCTCTCTTCTTCCCGGCCGGCCTCCGATCCCATCTTTTCCCGCACCTCTGGCAGGGGATCGGCATAAAGCTGCACTTGAACATCCTGGGCGGGAAGCTGGCCAAGATAGACCTCCACAGAAAAGCTCCAGAATTCGCCTTCCCGGCTCACACTGAGCCTGCCGAATCGCAACTCCTTCCAGCAATCATTGATCCTCTTCTGCCATCCGGCCAGCTCCTCTGCCAGCTTCGCCCTGTCTGCAATTCGTTTCCTGTAGGCCGCTGTCGCCGGCCGGTATATCTTTTCCACATATTCCCGCATCATCCTGGCGCTGTTGAACCTGGGCGTGAGCCGGGTCATGCTGGCCTTCACCTTCGCCACCCAACCCCTCGGAATGCCCTCAAGATCCCGCTCATAGAAGAGGGGCACAACATTTTCCTCCAGGAGGCGGTAGAGCTCTTCGGCATCTGCTTTGTCACCGCTCGATTCATTGTTCGACTCAATATGCTCCATCCTGCCGCCCAGCGCCCAGCCTACCTCCGGCTCGTATGCTTCATCCCACCAGCCGTCCAGACTGGAGAGATTGAGCCCGCCGTTAGCCAGGACCTTCATGCCGCTCGTGCCGCAGGCTTCATTGGGCCGCAGAGGAGTGTTGATCCAGACATCCACCCCTGGCTCCAGGTGCTGGGCCAGATCGATGTCGTAGTCCTCCAGAAATACTACCCGATCCGATACCTCCGGCCTGGCAGCGAAGCTGACCATCTTCTTTACCATCTCCTTTCCCCGCTCGTCTGAAGGATGGGCCTTGGCAGCCATCACCAGCTGAACGGGATGCTGGCGGCTGGTGAGAATGGCAATCAGCCTCTCGGGAT